>JAAELW010000078.1 GCA_024226235.1 bacterium | reverse complement strand
GGGAAATTGGCAACTTAACAAATGGAACCGGCCCCTTTCTTAACAGGCCTCTCTACCGGCGGAACTGCTCGTCGCGCCAGGCATCGAAATGGTTGCGTAGGCGGCCGCGTTGGTACTTGCCGGTCGAGGTGACGGGGATGTCTTCACCGAACACGACGACCTTTGGCGACTTGGCGAACGGGATGGCTCGGCGGCAGGCTGCGAGAACCGTGGCTTCGTCGAGGTCGGAACCGGGTTCCCGCATGACATAGGCGCCGACCTCCTCTCCGTACCAGCGATTCTCGAAGCCCACGGCCAGGCCACACGCGATGCCGGGGATCTGGTTCAGCACTTCGTCGATTTCGAATGGTGAGAGGTTGACACCCCCGCGGATGATCAGTTCCTTCATTCGTCCAGTGATGAAGAACCAGGGGCGGTCGCTCTGGTCTCGTCGAATGAAACCCTCGTCGCCGCTTCGGAACCAGTCGTGCGCGAAGGTTTCTGCATTGGCTTCCGGGCGCCGGAAATAGCCCTTCATCACGTTGACCCCGCGCACGACGATCTCGCCGCGTTCACCGTCGGCAACGGGCTGTCCCTGGTCGTCGTGGATGGCCATTTCGTTCGGGGGCAGCGGAACGCCGATCGACGGGAAGCCGTGATCGCGCAGCCAGCCGCGATGCTCGTCCTCCGGGAGATCGACGGGAAGCATGCAGGAGTAGCAGGTGGTTTCCGAGAGGCCGTAGCCGTGCAGGATCGGGAAGCCGAAGCGATCTTCGAACCGGGCAGCCAGTTCCACCGTCAACGGGCCTGCGCCGCAGATCAGGTGCCGGAACCCGCCCAGTTCGAGCCCGTCCGTGCCCGCTTCGTCCTCGAGCAGGAAGGCCAGAAGCGTCGGCACGACCGAGACGATTCCGACCTTCTCTTCGGCGATTCGCCGCCAGAAACTGCCGGTGTGGAAGCGGCGTTCGAGTACGCTGCGCGTACCGGCGAGGAATGGCATCAGCAACGTGACGATCAATCCATTCACGTGGTGGGTCGGCAACACGCACATCAGTCC
Organism: bacterium; assembly: GCA_024226235.1. Lineage (GTDB taxonomy): Bacteria > Myxococcota_A > UBA9160 > UBA9160 > UBA6930. The sequence goes on along the minus strand of JAAELW010000078.1, from coordinate 21,718 downwards.
GGTGTCCGGGTCCACCTGGTTCCAAAGGGCTATGGCATGGGCGTCGACCAGCAGATTGCGTTGGGTGAGGAGGACGCCTTTGGGTGCGCCGGTGGTTCCGGAAGTGTAGACGATCAGCGCCTCGTCTTCGGGCTCCGGAGAGGGCAGGTTGGCCGCCGTTCCCGGGGCAGGGTCGACTCCAGGAGCGAGGGCCAACCAGTGCTCTACGTCGGGAAGCGTGGCTCTCAGCCGCTCGACCCGCTCTTCGTAGTCCGGCAGGTAGAGGGCGATCTGGCAGCCCGCATTCTCGAGCACGAAATGCACCCGCTCGTCGTCTTCTCCCAGGTTGATCGGTACCACGCAGGCTCCGATTCGCCAGGCGGCAAAGGTCGAGATGGGTACTTGCGGATCGTTATGCAACAGCAGTGCAATTCGCGCTCCGCGTTCGATGCCGAACTGGTGGTGGAGAAGCTCTGCCCGGGCGTTCACGGCCTCGAGAAGCTGCGCGTAGCTCCACTCTTCGCGCCCCTCGTCGCCGTGGTAGACGAGGCAAGGTCGGTCGCCTTCGTCGGCTCGGGCTTCGCATGCCGTCTTGAAGTCGTGCCAGGGCAGGGCGTCGAGGATGGGTGCGGTGGCCTGGCTGCTCCTCGCGTGGGCAATCCGAGCGAGTGTCTGGCTATCGCCCAGTTCCTCGCTCACGCTTTCGAGGTGACGCTGGCGATCGCGTCGATCTCGATCAGCGCGCCAAGCGGAAGGGCCGCAACGCCGATCGTGCTTCGGGCGGGCTTTGGTCCGGCTCCGAACTGGCGCGCATAGATCTCGTTGACGATCGGAAAGAGGGACAGATCGGTGAGGTAGATGCCGGCGCGGAGCACATCGTCCATCGACGAGCCTGCTGCTTCCAGCACGGCGCGCAGGTTTGCGAAGGCCTGTTCTGCCTGCGCCTCGATGCCGCCCTCGACGATCTTTCCCGTGGCGGGATCGAGCGGCACCTGACCCGACAGATAGGCAACATCGCCGTCGATGACGGCTTGGGAGTAGGGTCCGACCGGTTCGGGAGCGGCCGCGGTGTGGACCTCTCGCTTGGTCATTGCTCGGTCATCGACGAGTGGGTTCCACCGGTGTCAGGAGGGCGTGCCGTCTTCGGGCTCGTCGAGCAGCCGGTCCTCCAGGACGCGAAGCAGGTAGCCGACCAGCATCAGGTTCGGAAGCCTCCCTCCGGTTCCCTTCTCGAGTTCTTCAGACTCCGCGAAGCTCTCGCAGTAGCTCGTGAAGAACTCGAGGGTCTCGAGCGGGACGTTCTTTGCGAGCATCTCGTTGATCTGCTCCGTAGGAAGCTCGCCAAAGACTTCGGCGAATTCCCAAGCGAGCTCGGCATGATTCATGGGGGGGGTGGCTCCGTGCTCGCGAGCCGCTTCCGCGTGCTCGGGCAGGGCCGATCCTGCCACCGAGGATATGCCTTGTCAACGCGAACGCGCGCTTCCGAGCGAGGTTTCCCCGGCGCTGGTTTCGAAGTCCGAGCGCGCGGAGTGGTCGGCTCCGTTCGAGAGCCGAACGCCCATGTTCATCAACCCCAATGGAATCAGAGGTGAAGCGCAGGGATTTGCCGGTCGGTTGCGTCTCCCTCTGAAAACAGTTCTTCGTGGACGAAGATCGGTGCGTCAAAGCGCAGCGCGAGGGCAATGGCGTCGCTCGGCCGCGCATCGACTTCGAACCGCTCGTCGCCAACGGACAGATGGATCCGCGCGAAGTAGACGCCGCCCTCGAGCCCGGTCACGACGATCTGTCGTACCGTTCCGGCCAGCCGATCCACCAGACGCTTGGCGAGGTCGTGGGTGTTCGGGCGCGGCGGCGTCTGGCCTTCGAGACGAGCGGCAATCGAGCGCGCTTCGTTCAGGCCGATCCAGATCGGCAGACTCCGTGTCCCTTCGCGCTCCCGGAGAACGACCACCGGGCTTCCCACCTCCGTGTCGAACAGGACCTGCTGGACATAGGCGGCGGTTCCGGCCGGAGGCTCGTCGGCCTCACAACCCACACCGATCGCGACCAGGACAAGGATTCGGAACACGCCGGAAAGCTGCATGGCTCCCCCGATCTACCCCGAGAGTAGCCAAGTGAACCGGGCAGACCTGGTGATCCCCGGGTCGCCTCCGGTTCGGGCTCAGTGCGTTTCGGGCAGCGCGAATGCGAGGTACTGGCTTCCCGAGGGTCGCCCCAGCTTTCCTCCGCCTGCGGCGATCACGACGAATTGACGCCCGTTCGCTTCGTAGGTTGCCGGGGTCGCAAATCCGGAGGCGGGCAGCTCGGCCTCCCACAGCACTTCGCCCGTCCGCTTGTCGAACGCGCGGATCCGCTCGTCGGGTGTCGCGGCCAGGAACAGCAGCCCACCGGCGGTGACGACGGCACCGCCGTAGTTCTCCGCGCCCAGACCGCTCCGGCCCGCCTCGCGCACCTGTGCATAGTCGCCGAGCGGGATCTGCCAGCGGATCCGACCCGCCGAGAGGTCGAGCGCGGTGAGTGTGCCCCACGGCGGCTCAGCGCCGGGCAGGCCGTTCGCATCCAAGAGCTTCTGGTAGCCCGCGTTTCCGAAACGCTGGCTATCCCCGGCGCTCTGCGCCCAGTTCGCCGGCACGTCCTCTGGCCGGGCGTTGTAGACCCACCAGGTAATGGCAGCGTTCTGCCACCATTCGAGGGTTCCGCCCAGCCCGGGCATGCGGCCACGGCCATCACGGATCAGGCGATAGAGTTCGAGCAACCCCAGGCGTTCGTCCACGTCGATGAGGGAAGGGACGGCCCCAGCATCGCCCTGCATGTCCAGGCCATGACAGGCACCGCATAGGTAGAGATACCCCTGGGCCACCTGCTCCGAGAGGCTGCCGGTGTCTTCTCCCAGTTGCACCATGCGCAGGACCCAAGGCACGTCGTTGGCGTTCACGAAGAGCAGGCCCGTTTCGGCATCCCAGGCGCCACCGCCCCACTCGGCTCCGCCATCGAGTCCGGGAAGCGACACGGTTCCCTCCAAGCTGGCCGGCCCATACAGGGGCCCGTAACGCATATTCTCCAACCGCGAGATCACCTGCGCTCGCGCCTCGGGCGAGTAGTCGGTGACGGTGTCCAATGAGAACTGCTGACGTACGAAGGGTGGCGGGCGCGTGGGTTGGGGCTGGCTCGGGGCGGGAACTTCACCGGGCAGGCCAGGGACCTGGACCGGCACCTCGCGTACGGGAAAGATCGGCTCGCCGGTCTCGCGGTGGAACAAGAACGTGTCGCCGGTCTTGGTCAGCTGGGCGACCGCTGGGATGGAAACACCGTTGCGCTCGAGCGTGACCAGGTTTGGCGGAGACGGCAGGTCCCGATCCCAGATGTCGTGGTGTACGGCCTGGAAGTGCCAACGGCGTTCCCCGGTCCGGGCATCGAGTGCCAGCAGCGTGTTGGCGAAGAGGTTGTTGCCCGCGCGTGCGCCGCCATATAGATCGGGGGTGGCGGAGCCGGTGGGGACGAAGGCCAGCCCCCGTTCGTGGTCGACGCTGATCCCGGCCCAGGCGTTGGCGCCGCCCGCCGTCTTCCAGGCCTCCTCGGGCCAGGTCTCATGCCCTGGCTCCCCGGGTTGGGGAATGGTGTGGAAGATCCAGCGCATCTCGCCTGTGCGAACGTCGAATGCGCGAACATGGCCCGGAGCGGCGCCTTCGATCTCGTTCACCCGTCCACCCAGGATCAGCAGGTCCTCGAACAGGGTTCCCGGTGTGGTGGCGACGACGCCCATCAGGTCGCCAGAGACATCGCGACCGAGCCCCTCTCGCAGGTCGATCCGCCCGCCATTGCCGAATCCGGAAACGGGCACGCCGGTTCGCGCGTCGATGGCGTGGAGATGCGGTCCGGCGCCGAACAGGAGCCTCTCGTCGTCACCGTCTTCCCAGTAGACGACGCCCCGGCTGGGGTTCCAGCCGTTCGGATCGACATCCGGGCGGAAGCTCCACAGTTCCTTGCCGGTGGCCGCATCCAACGCAAAGAGCCGCAGGGAGGGCGACGCCCCATACAGCACGCCCTTGACCACGAGCGGATTGAACTGGATCTGCGAGACGTCGTATTCCGAGGCCTCGCCCGCGTCGTAGCTCCAGGCCAACTCGAGTCCGGTGACGGTATCGCGATTGATCTGATCGAGCGGCGAGTGGTGGGAAACACCGCGATCGCCCAGGTAGGTGCGCCACTCGCGCTCTGCGGCCGAACCCTGGGTGCGGGCCCGTTCGAAAGCAGGCGAGGGCGCATGTTCCCCGGGGCCACATGCGAGCAGTCCGGCGAGAGCAATCCCCCACCTTCTGCTCATGGACGGGAGCAAATCTAGCTCTTCACTCGCTCGGAAAAGGCGGGCACCATCTCCATGTCGCCCATTTCCCAATAGGTCCGAAGGGAGGTGACCTTGCCCTGGTCGTTCACCCGGTAGACGAAGACGCCAAAGATCTTCGAGACGGCACCGTTTTCGAACTGGGTCATCAACGTCCCCACGTTGGCGCATTCATTCCCCGAGACGAGCGAGTGCTGCAGGCTGAAGATCGGACGCACGGCCGCAATGTTCTTGTCCCAGAAGGCGGCGATTGCCTGCTTTCCCCGGTGGCCCTTGCCTTCCGGATCGAGCATGGACTTGCCGATCGGATCCTCGAGGAGTGCGTCGTCTGCGAAGCCGTCGAGCCAGGCCTGCCGGTCGCCGCGGGCGACGGCGTCGATGGAATGCCAGGCCGCGAGGCGGGCGGGGTGCGCGGAGTCGGGGCTCGGTAGCTCGGGCATCGGTCGTCTCCATCAGCCCCGGATCCAAAGGGAAATCCCTCTGGTCGGCGAAGGCCCATGTCGGGCCAGCCACAATGGTCGGGGCGACTGGATTCGCACCCTGCGAACAGGCCAGCCACAATGGTCGGGGCGACTGGATTCGAACCAGCGACCTCTTCGTCCCGAACGAAGCGCGCTACCAAGCTGCGCCACGCCCCGACCGGTGGCAGTGCCAGGCGGAATATGGCGATTGCCGCGGGAGCCCACAAGCGGAGCCGAATTCGGGCCGTCGGACCCTCGGTGGGTCGCGGTGGCGCTGGTTCGCTCTATCATGGCCCGCCGCGTGCCATGGAACCCACCCTCTTTGCAGCTCTGACGGCCGCCGCAGTCGCGGTCGGCCTGGCCCTTCCGGCCCTCCGCCCAGCCTGGGTGGTGGGGCATCCCTGGCTGGTCATCGGGGTGGTGGCGCTGCTCTCCGTGGCGGCCGCCGTGCCCCTGGTCCGGCTCGAGCCCCTCGGCTTGAACCTGAGGATCGATCCATCCACGGAGCCGCTCCTGCCTGCCGGTGATCCGGCCCAGGAGGTGTACCGGGCAGCGGTCCGCAACTTCGGCGACGACGAGGTCTTCGTGATCGCGATGGAAGCCGATGACCTCTTCACGGCGGAAGGGCTCGGCCGGCTGCGACGTATCACCGACGCGATCGACCATCTACCCGAGGTGCGTACGGTTCAGAGCCTCACAGATGTCGTGGCGTTTCGGTTCGACCGCGAGGCCGATTGGCTCGACATTGCCGATTTCATCGAGGAGATCCCGACCGATCCACGGGCGCTGGCCGCGATTCGTGCCGAAGCCCTGGCTGATCCGCTGTATGCGCGGACCATTCTCTCGGAGGATGGCCGCACTGCCGCGATCAACGTCACCTTCCGCAAGCAGACGGATGAGGAGTTCATTCGTTCGAAACTCGATGCGCGCATCCTCGAAATCGTCCGAGCCGAGATCGCGGAGGGGACCCATCTCTACGTCGCGGGTCGCCCCCATGTGAAGAACCGTGTCTACGAGATGATGCTGCGCGACATGGGGACGCTCATCCCGCTCGCTCTGCTGGTCGTGGCCGCCGGTCTCTACGTCGCATTCGGAACTCGCCGGGGTGTCGTGTTGCCGATGGGCACGATCCTGTTGGCCACCTTGTGGACCTTTGGTGCGATCGCCTTTCTCGAACGTCCGTTGACCGTGCTGACCACGCTGCTCGCGCCCATGCTGGCGGCGATCGGCAGCGTCTACGGCATCCACGCGGTGACGCGCTATGAGGAGGAGGTCGAGCAGGCCAGCTCGCCTGCCGAGGCTGCGCTGCGAAGCCTCGAGCACATGCGACTGCCGGTCACGGTGGCGGGGCTGACGACGATGATCGGCTTCGCCGCGCTGCTCATCACCGATGTCCCGGCGGTCTTCGAGGTGGGGGCCTTTGCCGTCTTCGGAGTGGCGGCCATCACCGTGTTGACGCTCACGGTCGTGCAGGCCGCTCTGGCGCTGATGCCGCTTCGTCACGCCGGGTCGGGTACGGCGTGGGCGGCTGGGATCGCGCGCAATCTCGATTGGTCTCTCGAACGGTTGGCCTCCCTGGCTGCGCGTCGCGCTGGCACCTGGTTGCTCGCTTTCGGCCTGATGCTCGTGGCCTTCGTGGCGGCCATCCCGTCCATCGAGATCGATACCGACTACCTCTCCTTCTTCGACGAAGAGGCGCCGGTGAGGCAGGATTTCGAAGCCGTGAACCGGCTTCTGGCCGGCGCGGTTCCGCTCTTCGTTTCGTTCGAAAGCGAGATTCCGGGTGCGTTCCGCGAGCCCGCGTTGCTGCGGGAGATCGAGCGCCTGCAAGAGCAGGCGAGTCGGATTCCGGGCGTCGGTCGTACCCTCTCGATGGTCGACACCGTACGGGTGATGAACCGGGCCATGGCCAAGGACGACCCACGCGAAGAGCGGATTCCCGACACGCGGGGTGCCGCCGCAGAGCTGCTCTTCATGACGCCGAAGGGTCATCTCGATCGCTATGCCAATGTGAACCACAGCCGCGCCAACGTGATGGTGCGGACGGGAGCCGTCGGAACCGCGGAGGTGCGCGCGGTGACCGGGCAGCTCGAGGCGATCGTTGCGGAAATGGAGCTTCCCGAAGGCGTCACCGCAGCTGTGACGGGCAATGCGCTGCTGCTCTCTCACAGCGCAGATGGCATCGCCCGCGGCCAGCCGCGAACGGTGGGTCTGGCCGCGATCGCCATTTTCGTGTTGATCTCCCTTTCGTTCGGCTCGGTTCGGCTCGGTGCGGTCGCGATGCTGCCGAATCTGGTGCCGGTGGCGATCTACTTCGGGATCCTCGGCTTCGGTGCGGCGCCGCTATCCCTGCCGACCAGCCTGATCGGCAGCGTGGCACTCGGTATCGCGATCGACGACACGGTGCACTTCCTGGTGCGCTACGGCGGCGAGCGGCGCCGGGGCGCCTCCCCGGAAGAAGCCGCAGCGACCTGCGGCCGCCGCATCGGTCGGCCCATTGCGATCACCTCCCTGATGCTGATGGCCGGATTCCTGGTCCTTGCTCTCTCGGGCTTCGCCACACTGCGTCAGTTCGGCGTACTCTCCGCCGTGACGATGGGCATCTGCCTGGTGAACGACCTGATCCTGCTACCTGCTCTCCTCGTTCGCACCCGAGCCTGAACGCCCCCTCTGCTGCATTCAGTGGGATTCGAGGCGGGAGAGGTCGAAGGTCTTTCGGTGGAGTTCCGGGTTGGGCTCCATGTCGTCGATGGTCAGGGTCGTGAAGGTGTCGAGTTGAAGGTTGCGCATGGTCAGCTCCATCGGAATCCAGATGCCTTCGAGTTCCTGGATCTTGGCTGCGGGTACGCTCAAATTCTTGACCTCGATGTCCTTCTCGTCCCAGTAGATCGTCAGAAGGGGCACGCAATGCTCCTTCTCTACGTGGGCGACGAATTTCGAGTAGTCGGAGTTCGTGTGGTCCTTCGGAATGACCTCCACCACGTAGGTGGGGACGCCGTCGATCATCTTGTCGGGCAGGCGTGCATAGTCGCCATCCTCGATCTCGCGGGGGACGACATCCTCGAAAGTGAAGTCCGTTCCGAAGACCGCCTCACGGCGCAGGTTGACGCGGCGTACCCGGCGGCTCGACGCCAGATACACGAACTGGTCGTTGGCACGGGCAGTGTTGTTCTGGATCAGGTAGCCCGAGAAACGGAGATCGAAGGGGTCGACGTACTTGACCAGTGAGCGGGAGAGGACGCGCCTCTCCAGCTCGCGGAAGTTCTTCCAGGTCATCCGGAGCTTCGAAATCTGGGTGGCGCCGCCGCGATCACCGGAGAGCAGGCTCGAGTGCTGGATGTAGGATTCGAAACGGTTGTCCAGCACGCATTGGTAGATCTCGCGGCCAGTCAGTTCCGACTGTGGCGTGACGGCGTCTTCAGCCGGCATTTCGACCGGAGTTTCGACCGGAGTCTCGACCGGAGGTTCCGCGGCCCATGCGACCGGACCGGCCAGGATCAGGGCAAACGAGGCTGTGAGGCTGGCGGCGAGAGCCAGCCGGTAGAGTGTGGCGCGCATCTGGACATCCTCCGACCCGATCCCCCACCCTAGCCCATCGGGGGTCGGGGGGGGGTCAGCTGTGCCGGGCGGCTTCCGCTTCCTCGCGCAGCGCAGCGATCCTCTGCGGGTATTGCTCTGCACTGCCCTTGAAGACGGCCGTTCCGGCGACGAAGGCGTTGGCGCCGGCCGCTGCGGCCTGTCCGATCGTTTTCATGGTGATGCCGCCGTCGATCTCGAGTTCGAGCGCCGGATTGCGTTCCTCGGCCCAGGCCCGGATCTGTCGCAGCTTGTCGAGGCTGCTCTGGATGAACGACTGGCCGCCGAAGCCCGGGTTCACGCTCATCACCAGCACCTGGTCCACATCCGCGATCACCGGTTCGATGGATCCCGCGGGTGTGCCCGGATTGAGTACGACGCAGGCCTTGACCCCGAGATCCTGGATCTGGGCGATCGTCCGGTGCAAGTGAGGACAGGTCTCCACGTGGACGCCGACCCGATCGGCACCGGCCGCTACGTAGTCTCCGATCGAGCGTTCCGGCGCCTCGATCATCAGGTGGACGTCCAGTGGTTTCTTCGTGGCTGCGCGTACGGCCGCAACGACCGGTGGGCCAATCGTCAGGTTCGGTACGAAGTGGCCGTCCATCACATCGACGTGGATCCAATCCGCACCCGCTGCGGCTACAGCCGAGATCTCCCCGGCCAGGGATCCGAAATCGCAGGCCAGGATCGAAGGCGCGATACGAATGGGAAGTTCATTCAAGCTCTGCGCTCCAGACGGGCGGCAAAGAATCCGTCCGTGTCGTGGCGATGGGGCCATGTGGAGAGCCAGCCCGAATCGCCGATCAGCGGCCACACCACCTCAGGCAGTGCTTCCCGCTCACAGGCGGAGAATTCCCGGGCCTCGCTGAGGAAACCCTCCACGACGGCCTCGTTCTCCTCCGCGAGCAAGGTACAGGTACTGTAGACGAGTGTGCCGCCGGGTCGAACAGCGGCGGCGGATCGGCGCAGGATCTGCTTCTGGATCTCCACCAACCGTCCCACGTGGGCCTCATCGAAGCGCCAACGCGCATCCGGATTCCTGCGCAGCGTTCCGAGGCCGGAGCAGGGCGCATCGACCAGCACGCGATCGAAGAGCGAGCCTTCATCCGGCAGGGGCTGCGTGGCGTCGACCTCGCGAGTCCGCAGGTTCGTCAAACCAAGCCGACGGGCACTTCGCGAGACGAGCCCCAGCCGGCGAGGGTTCCGATCGTAGGCATCGACTCGCCCCGTTTCGCCGATGCGTTCGGCGATGGCGCCGGCCTTGCCGCCCGGTGCGGCACACACGTCGAGCACGCGTTCGCCGGGCCTGGGGTCGAGGAGCTCGACCACGAGCTGGGAGCCTTCGTCCTGGATCGTGAAACGGCCATCCAGGAACGCCGGGTCGTGGCCCGGATATCCGTGGTGGCCGAGGTCGATTCCCAGCGGTGCGAGACGGCAGGCCTTCGCATCCGGCAGGCGGGTCCGGAGCTCTTCGAGCAGCGCGTCCCGATTCGTTCGCTGTGGGTTCAAGCGCGCGACGAGCGGCGGCACCTTGTTCGATGCCTCGGCCAGACGCGCGGACTCCTCCGGGCCAAGCTCTGCTAGCCAGCGCTCGGCAATCGATAGGGGCAGCGACAACGCATCGACCAGATGTCCGCAGGCATCTTCTTCCAGGGAAGGCATCGGAATCGACTCGTGGCCCCCCGCCAGCCGGCGCAGCACCGCATTCACCAGCCCGGCCGCTCGCGAGACTCCGAGCGCACGTGCACAGCGCACGGTCTGGTCGACGGCGGCCGATGAAGGGACCGAGTGTTCGAAGACGATCTGATAGGCCCCGACCCGCAGCAGCGTCGTCACCAGCGCCTCCAGCCGCTCATTGGGTCGGTCGAGGACAGTGCGGAGCAGGGCGTCGAGGTGGCCGCGCCAGCGCAGTGTTCCGTAGACGAGCTCGGTCACGAAGGCACGATCGCGGGGAGACAGGCTGCTTCGTCGCAGGGCCCCCGATAGCGCGAGGTCGGCGTAGGCGCCGGCGCGTTCGACCCGTTCGAGTACGCGCACGGCGACGATCCGGGCGTGGGTCGGAGTCGCCCCGCGGCGCGGGCCGGCGTTCAACTGGGCGCGTCCGCGGCGCCTGCGCGAGAGCTCGCGGCTCATTCGCAGGCCTCGCTGCCGAGCTGGGTACCCGTCTGCAGGCCGCGTCCCCGTTGGAAGTCACTGACGGCCATGGCTTTGCCGCCTGGGCGCTGCAGCTCGAGGGGGTAGAGCCAGCCCTCTCCCGTTGCGATGCGCGGCTGCTCGTCGATCACGACGACCGTGCCCGGCGCCTCCCCGACCGGGCCGGCTTCTGCGCGCGCCGCCAGGATCCGCAAGGGCTCGCCATTCCACTCGCTGAACGCGCCTGGCCGTGGCCCCATTGCGCGCACCCTTCGCGCGAGCGCGCTCGCATCCTCGCTCCAATCGAGGTGAGCATCCCGTCGCTCGATCTTCGAGGCGAAGGTGGCGGCGGAAGGGTCCTGCTCGACCCATTTCACGCGATCGTTCGCAATCTCCGCGAGACCTTCGTCGATCGCCTCGGCAGTGAGCTCTGCGATGCGCCGCGTCAGGCTTCCGCAGTCCTCGTCCGGGCCGATCTTCGTGCGCTTCTCGAGAGCCACGGGGCCGGCATCCATCTCTCGCTCGACGCGCATGACCGAAACGCCCGTCTCCGCGTCGCCGGCCAACAGCGCGTGGGCGATCGGCGCCGCTCCGCGATGCCGGGGAAGCAGGCTCGCGTGGCCATTGATCAGGTAGCCCCGCGACGGAAGCTCGCGGATCCGCTTCGGCAGGAACTGCCCGAAGGCCACGACCACCCCCAGGTCGGGCTCGGTGGCTGCCAACTCATCCGCCACGGTCTGGGCACCGACTTTCTCCGGCCGGAAGAGCGGCACGCCCGCCGACATCGCATGGGCCGCGACCGGAGAGGGCGTGGTCTTGCGGCCTCGACCGCGCCGGCGATCGGGCTGGCTCACCACGCCGACGACCGGGTGGTTTCCCGCCAATAGCCGGGCCAGCGTTGGAACCGCGAACTCGGGCGTGCCGAAGAACAGTAGGCGCAAGGTTCGAGCACTCAGAGCGGGCCGCCCTGGGCCACGCCTTCCTCTTCTTCCAGCTTCAGTGCCTTTTTCCGCTTCTTGGCGTAGAGGTTGCGCTTCAATCGGCTGATCCGATCGACGAAGAGCAGGCCATCGAGGTGGTCGATCTCGTGTTGGAAGCAGACCGCCCGAAGCTCGCTGCACTCCTCCACGACTTCTTTGCCGTCGAGGTCCGTGTATCGGACCGCGATCTGGGCAGCGCGCTCGACATCGGCCTGGAAGTCCGGAACCGACAGGCAACCTTCGGTCCACACCAGGCTGCCCTCGCGTTCGAGGATCTCCGGGTTGATCATCACGCGGGCATCGCGATCGTTTCCGTCGTCGGACCACTCCGTATCCATCACGACCATCCGGATCGCCTCGCCCACCTGGGGTGCCGCCAGCCCGATACCCGGCTCGTCGTACATGACCTCGATCATGTCCGCAGCGAGTTCTCGCAATGCATCCGTCACCTGTTCGACGGGGGTCGAAAGGCGTTTCAGGCGAGGGTCGGGGAAGAGGAGCACCGGGCGGAGCGCCATCGGGGCAACGTAGCAACCGGTCTCCGAGGGTGCCGACACCGGCAAGGGGTCAGCTCGGCTCCGCCCCTGGCAGGGTGGGTTCCATGCCCGTGGCTCCGCCGAGCCGGGGAAGGCCATCCTCGGTGACGATCCAATCCGCCCGATCGTCGAAGAAGACGTGGACCTGCGGTGGCCGGTCGATCGGCTGATTCATGTTGGCCAGGACGATATCGATCTTGTCCGGGTAGTGGGTCGACTCGCAGAACAGCGAGCTCCCACAGCGCCCACAGAAAGAACGCGTTCCGTGGTCCGACGATTCGAACTGCACGAGCTTCGAACTGCCGCGATCGATGGAGAACCGATCCCTCGGTACCGCAAACCACGTCACGTAGCCGGCACCATGATTTCGCTGGCACAGCGTGCAGTGGCAGTGGCCGCAGAACAGGCTCGGGAACACCACGCTGAATTCGATTTCGCCGCAGAGGCAGGCGCCCTTGGCTCCGGTCTCCGACATGATCCACCTCCGAATTTCAGATCGCGATGTCATCGTAGCCGATGGAACGGGTCCACCGGACGCATATGCTATGGCTTCGGGATGTCGAGCGAGGGGAGCACTGGCGGGGGCCGAAAGCGGGACCTCGACCTGGGGATGGATCGCCCGATCAGCCGACGCCACTTCCTGCAAGGCAGCGCGGTGGCCGTGGCCGGCGGGCTGCTTCCGAAGAGCGCGACCGCCAGCGGAGGATCGCCAACGGCCGCGTATCCTCCGGCGCTCACGGGTTTGCGGGGCAGCCACGTGGGAAGTTTCGAGGTCGCACACGATCTTGCTTGGAATCGCAGAACGGAATGGGGCCCTGCAGAAGAGCCCGATTCCGGGGTCTACGATCTCGTCGTAGTGGGCGCAGGGGTGAGTGGCCTCTCGGCAGCACACTTCTATCGCGCCGGTGACCGCGACGATGCCCGGGTGCTGCTACTCGACAACCACGACGACTTCGGTGGGCATGCCAAGCGCAATGAGTTCGAGGTCGCTGGGCAGGCACAGCTCGGTTACGGAGGGAGTCAGTCGCTGGAAGCGCCAGGCGCCTACAGCGGGGTCGCCAAGCAGCTCCTGAAGGATCTGCGAGTCGACGTCGATGCCCTTTCCGAGGCCTATGATCACGAATTCTACCGAAGGCACGGGCTCGCCATGGGCGTGTACTTCGACGCCGAGCACTATGGTGTCGATCGATTGGTGATGAATGATCTCGTCGATCCGACGCTCTTCCTGCCGCTCGCCAGGTCGGGTGTCGACAACGAGTCCGCGATTGCACGGATGCCGATCTCGGCCGAGGCAAAGGCGGAGCTGATCTCCCTCGTGAACATCAGTGAGGACCGGCTGGATGAGTTCTCGATCTTCGAGGAGCCCGGGTATCTCGAGCGCATTTCGTACGAGGATCTACTGACCAGGCATTTCCGGGTTCGCGATCCCCAGATCCACGCGCTCCTCCGGGACATGGCGGCGAGCTACTTCGGCCTCGGTACCGATGCGAGCCCGGCGCTGATGTGCCTGGGCTTCGGCCTGCCGGGACTCGGGGGGACGGGACTCGGTCGGTTTTCCTGGCTGATCGAGCGCGCCATTCATTGGGCTACCGAGCCCTACACCTATCACTTTCCCGATGGCAATGCGTCGCTGGCGCGACTGTTGGTGAGGCGCTTGATTCCCGCCGTCGCATCTGGCGAAGGGATGAGCGACATCGTGGGTGCGCGCTTCGACTACTCACGGCTCGATCGGGAGGACTCGCCGGTGCGCCTGCGCCTCGGTAGTACGGTCGTCCGGGTGCAGCATCAGGGCAGCCCCGCCACGGCCAAAGAGGTGGGGATCACGTATCTGCGCGGGGGGCGCACCGAGCGTGTGCGAGCGAAACACGTCGTGCTCGCCTGCTACAACATGGCAATTCCGCACCTCTGCCCCGAGCTGCCCGCTGGCCAACGCGAGGCGCTCTCCTCGCTGGTGAAGGTTCCGCTGGTCTACACCAACGTCTTCCTCGAGAACTGGCGCGCCTTTCGCGATCTCGGCGTCGGGCTGGCGCATTGCCCGGGCAGCTACCACAGGCAGTTGATGATCGATTTTCCGGTGAGTCTCGGAGGAGTCCAGTTCTCGAAGGGACCGGATGAGCCGATCGCGCTTCACATGAATCGCGTTCCCAACAAGCCCGGGCTCCCTGCAAGGGACCAGCATCGGGCGGGACGGCACGAGCTCTACGCGACGACCTTCGAGCAGATCGAGCGAGCCACGCGGACCCAGCTCGCCGGGATGCTCGGGTCTGCCGGCTTCGATCCGGCCGTCGATATCGCGGGCATCACCGTGAACCGCTGGCCCCACGGCTATGCCTACACGCACAACCCGCTCTTCGATCCCGACGTTCCGGAAGAGGAGCGCGCACACGTGCGTGGGCGCCAGCGCTTCGGCCGCATCGCCATCGCGAACTCGGATGCGGGCGGCCGCGCATACCTCGACTGTGCGATCGACGAAGCTCATCGGGCAGTAGCAGAGCTGGCGTAGGCTCCTCCCGGTTCCCCCTTCGGGTGCGGTCGCTCTGGACAGGTCGGGTGGGCGAATTTGCTGGACCCCTCGCTTTTGCCGGGTGTATAAGGGCCGGGAGGGTCCGTCGAGCCTCCCCGCCGTTGCACCCCAACCTCCAGCTACCTCAGACCACCCCAGACACGGGATCTCATCCAGACTTCCAGCTGACCTCCTCTCCGACCGTCGGGCCTTCTGCCAGGAACCCCAACGATCCATCGAAATGGAGTGAGGACTCAGCATGCCTTTGATCACCGTTCTACGTCAGAATGTCTCCGGCCGGTCTGCGGTTCAGCACGAGAGGTTGATCCGCCTCGTGGCTCAACTGGCCCGGGACGACTCCGATTCCTTCAACTGGGCTACCCGGGTCTCGACCGGGAGCGATGGCCGCAGCGTCGCTTTCGTGAGTGACGCGGATGGCTATGCCGGCCTCGCAGATCGCGAGGAGGCGGACGAGATGATCCGCCGTCTGTTCGGCGAGGGCGACGGCAACGCGATCCTCGAGAGCCTCGGCGAGGCGGTTGCGAGCTCGAGCTACACGGTGCTCAGCCCACGCGAAGACCTGAGTGGTCAGGTCATCCAGCTCGACGCACCGCCGCCGCTGCTGATGGTGACCCGGCTGCGTCCGATCCCTGGTGGAACGTTGGGCTGTGAAGACCTGATCCGGAGCGTCGTCGAGGCGGCTGCGAAGGTGGACGATGAGCGCCGGTACAACGTGCTGCAGCCCGTCATTGGCGAGCTCGGCACCTTCACCGTCGTTCAGGGCGTGACCGATCCGGCCCGGTTGGACGGTCAGGCCGCACTGCCGGAGCTGCTGGCAGATGTCTACGGCGCAGCCGAGGGACAGAAGATCCTCGCGGAAGGCACGGCCTGCATCCAGGAGGCCCAGACCAGCCTGTCAGTGCTGCGGGAAGACCTGTCGAACCTCGTCTGAGCCAGAGAGCCGGGATGCCAGAGGGCAGCAACGCCTCCGTCGCCTTGGGAGCGGCGGCGGAGGCGGTTTCGGGTGTTCGTTCGTGGCTTCTCAGTCCGTTGCGGACGCTGTTTGCGTAGCGGTCCAGGGGCTCGCTCGCAGTTCGAAGTGGGTCGGCCCTTGGAGCGGTATGGACACTTCGATCGCGTCGTTCGCCAGACGCCTCACCTCTCCCGAGCTTCCGAGCGTGTCCTGGTGGGTAGCGACCGGCTGATCGGGTTCCAGAGTGGCGACGACTTCTCCGTCTCGCACCAGTGAGTAGCCCTGTTGCGGGTCGAGCGAGACCAGGCGGAAGCTCGTGCGTCCGACCGGATCGTTCCCCGGTTCGAGGCTTATCCGCAGTGTCTTTCGTGGGGCGTCCCAGAATGCCTGCCGCACCACGACCTTCGGGAATTCGACCTCAGCGAGCAGTGGATGGGCGAAGTCGTCGTCATCCCAGGGCTCGCCGTGCAATCGACGCAGGCCATCTGGGCGGTTTGAACGGGCCATCGCGAGGAGCTTGCCCGTGAGGCGATGTGTAGGCGCCTCGTCCATTTCTCGGCGCAGCGGGTAGCGAAGCGCGCCTTCCTCCCAAAACGGTTCGTAGTGGTCGTCGGCCCAGGCCAGCAGGCCCCGGGCCGTTTCTTCGTCTCCGACCTCGACGGCCAGGGTTGCGAAGTATCCGACGCTCAGCTCCGGTGTGAGGTCGTGGCCCGGTCGAACGCCGCCGCCCTCGTCGGCCGGCACGACGTGGTGCGTCTTCTGGGCCGGGTAGTGCAGCTCCACCCGTTCAGGATCCCAGGCGTGCATGAAAGCGCCGGTCCAGCCGCAGGCGGAGGGGCTGTCGAAGGAGAAGAGTCCCAGCTTCACCATCGGCCAGAGGAGCAGGTCTCGAGGCATGCCGACACGCGGGTTGCGGTTCGCCAGCACGTCTTCCTGCTTCACGCGATAGAAGGCGACCACCTCGTGGGTCTCCGGGTCGACCATCGGAGCCTGTTCGAAGAGTTCGAGGAAGCTGTGCCGCGCTTCGAAGCTGCGGGTGCCGTGCATGTGATCGAACAGCTGGAATGCGAGGATCGGGTGCTGATTGCATTCCGGAAAGACCGCGTTGATCTCGCACTCGATCCCGCCCCAGGCATTGGTCGTCATCTGCTTATGGAGCAGATCGATCAGCTTCGGCAGGTCGTATACGAAGGCCTCGTCCTCGTCCCACCGGAATGTGAGTGCACCCGGCGAATCCCAGCGCAGGTCGCGGTAGAGCATCTCGTAGAGGGCCGCCATGTGTGCGACGTGCCCGCTGTACATGATGTTCTTGTCGCGCACCGGGTCTCGCCAGCCTTTCTGGGGGCCGGACCAATCGGGATCGTGCTCCGGCTGACTCCGGCTCACCTCCTCCCAGAATTCCCACACGGGCTTTTCGAGCATCCGCAGCATCAGGCGTTGGAGTGTCTCGGCGTAGAGATCGCGCCAGGCTGGCAGGGTGTGGTACTGCTGCAGTGCGAGCGCGTAGCTGATGAACGCGATCTGGTAGCGGTAGGCCTCCATGCCGGCCTGATCATCCGTTTCCCAACCTCGCCAATCGTCGAGAGGCTGGCCCGCGAGCGCGACGAAGTGGCGCAGGTGCCCGAGTTCGGCATTGCCGAGCCGCGGCAGTTCGTTGGCGGGCTCCGCCCCGGCCGGAAGAGCGCCAAAGAGGACCAGAGAAATCAGGAACACGAGGGTTCGCATGGCTCGTCTCCAGTTGCAGTCGATGGAGGACATCCAGCCAATCCTACACAAATTCCGTCAAGAAAGGGGCCACGTTAAGAAAGGGGCCAGGCACGTTTGTTAAGTTGTATGCGTTTCCCATGTCGCTCCGCAGGAGGCCCCGGCTTGACGCTTGATTTCTACTTCGACTATCTCTCGCCCTACGCTTACCTGGCGTCACGCGAGATCTTCGCGGTCTGTGCTCGTCACGAGGTTGAACTGCAGCTGCGACCCGTGCTCTTCGCGGGGCTCCTCGGCCATTGGGGGCAACGGGGGCCGGCCGAGATCCCGCCGAAGGCGGTGCATACGATCAAGGAGTGCAAACGCTATGCGTTGCTTCGCAACATTCCGCTGTGTCCACCCCGGCATCATCCTTTCAAGCCGCTCACCGCGCTGCGTGCTTCTCTGTTCGAGGTCGCCGGACAGGACCAGGCGCTCGTCATTCGCACGATCTTCGACCTGGGATGGGTCCGTGGGGGAGACATTGGAGATCCGAAGGAGCTTGCGAAGGCGTTGACCGCCGCCGGGCTGGGTGGCTCGCGAATCATCGAGGCGGCAGGCTCCGAGCAGGCGAAGGAGTCGCTGCGGCGCGAAACCGAGCTGGCCGTGGGGCGCGGCGTGTTCGGGATTCCGACGATGATCGTCAGAGATGAGCTCTTCTGGGGTCTCGATCAGCTCCGCTATCTCGAACTCTTCCTGGAAGGCAAGGATCCACTGGCGAACGTGGACTTCGACGATTTCGACTTTCGTGGGCCCTCGGCCTGGCGCACGGGCGTGAGCCGGCACGGGAAAGAGGGCTGAGCGAAGCGGGGCCTACAACATGTCCACCGGGTGCAGGTCGACGCTCGCACGGATCCCGGTGGGCACGCGCTCGAGCGCCGCTGCAACCTGCTCTGCGGCCGTTCGGACGACCTGCGGGCTGGCGTGTTTGAGCAACACCTGGAACCTGTAGCGTCCGCGCAGCCGGGAGATGGGGGAGGGCGCCGGGCCTAGCACCTCGCAGGGCTGCTCGGCGGCCGCGGATCGGGCGTGGGCGGCGAGACGCTCGGCAAAGCCGGCGGCGCGTCCTTCGTCTTCGGCGGATACGCGTACCTGCGCCAGGGTTCCAAGGGGGGGGTAACCGAGGCTGGCCCGATGAGACAGCTCTTCGCGGTAGAAGCCTTCGTAGTCATGCCGTACGACGGGGGCGATGGCGTAGTGTTCCGGGCTCGATGTCTGCAGGATCACCCGGCCGGGCAGCCCGCCGCGGCCCGCGCGGCCGGCGACCTGGGTGAGAAGCTGGAAGGTCCGTTCCGCGGCCCGGAAGTCCGGGAAGTGGAGTCCCAGGTCGCCGTTCACGATGCCGACCAACCGCACGCCCGGGAAATCGTGCCCCTTGGCCACCATCTGGGTGCCGACCAGGATGTCGATCGCGCCCTCGCGCAGGCCCTGCAAGATCTCTTCGGTCGCGCCGCGGCGTGCAGCTGTGTCGCGATCGAGGCGTGCGGTCCGGGCCTCCGGCAGATGCACGCGTACCTCTTCTTCGAGCCGCTCGGTTCCGAGGCCGAGCAACGCCGTGGCATCCGCGCCGCATTGGGGACACAGGTCCGGCGGTGGCTCGTGATGGTCGCAGTAGTGGCAACGCAGCAGGTTCTGGCCCGCGTGATAGGTGAGCGAGATGTCGCAATGCTTGCAACGGCAGACGTGCTGGCACTCGATGCAGGCGATCTGGGTCGAGAAGCCGCGCCGATTCAGTAGCAGGATGGCCTGGCCGCCTTCGCGGGTCGTCTCGCGCAGGCCGCGGAGCAGGCTGCTGCCGAGGATCAGCTTGCGCCCTCGGGGCAGGGCGGCCCGCTCCTGTCGCAGGTCGACCAACTGGACGCCCGGCAGCGGTTGGCCGCTCGGCCGATGTTCGAGACGCAGATGGCGCAGGTGTCCGCGCTCCGCGGCGTAACGTACCTCGAGCGAGGGCGTGGCCGAGCCCAGGATCAGCGGGCAGCCTTCGACCCGTGCGCGGCGGGACGCCAGGCGCCGGGCGTGATAGCGGAAGCCCTCCTCGTTCTTGTACGCGCTGTCGTGCTCCTCGTCGATCACGATCACTCCGAGATCGTGCAGCGGCGCAAAGAGCGCCGAACGTGCGCCGACGGCGATCGGAACGTCGCTGCGCCGCAAGCGTTCCCACTGCGCCAGGCGCTCGCCCGGCTTGAGGCCGCTGTGTAGTACGGCGAGCACATCGCCAAAGCGCGCGCGCAACCGGCCTAGAATCTGGTGGGTGAGGGTGATCTCGGGGACCAGTACCAACGCCTGGCGTCCGCGATCCAGGGCACGCGCGATGGCGCGCATGTAGATCTCTGTCTTTCCGCTGCCCGTGACGCCTTGGAGCAGGAAGCTCTCCGACGTGCCGTGCTCGATCGCCGTGCCGATCGCCTCGCATGCGGCGCGCTGCTCGCCCGTGAGCACGACCTCATGGTCCGGCTCGCGCTTCGGCGCGCCAGGCAGCACGTCGCGTTCCGAGAGGGCGACCATGCCTCTCCGCTCCAGGCTGCGCAGACCGGCCGCGGCGCGGGGAAAGCGCTCGGCCAAGGCCATGACGGAGGACGGGCCGGCTCGGAGGGCGTCGACCAGCTCAGCCTGTCGTGGCGCACGCGCCAGCGGCCCGGCCAGCTCGGCCTCGGCATCGACCCCCGCTGCAAGCTGGGCCCAGCGTTCCCGCGGTACCCGGCTGCGCGGGCCGCGCTCGTCCAGGACTCGGCAGATCAGCCCATCCCGCTCCCAGGGTCCCAGCCGATCGGCCAGTGCGGGTGCGCGCCGCGCCAGCTCTGCTGCCGTGCGGGGTCGAAGTTCGAGCCAGCCGAGGAGCGCGGCTTCCTCGTTCCGGATGGCGCCAGCCCGCAATGCCTCCTGCCCCCGCGCTGCGAGGGCCAGCGCTCTCACCGTCCGGGGAGTGCCGCCAGGCGGGAGCGCGGCGTGCAGCGCAATGCCTGGAGGGCACAGCACCTCTCGGGCCTCCTCGAGCAGTGCCGTCAGCAGATGGGGAGGGAAGACCGGGCTGGAATCGAGGAGCTTCTGGATCGGCTGCAGGCGCCGTCCTTCGGTTTCTGCCGGGCCGAGCGAGACGACCACGCCGACCATCCCCTGGCCGCCCGCACGAACCCGAACGCGGCAGCCCGGCAGCACGTCACTTGCCAATTCGGCCGGAACCGCGTAGTCGAAGAGTTGATGGGATGGGAAGGGGAGGGCCACGCGGGCGCACACCCGCTTCGGGCCCTGAGGCCCGGGCGATTCGTCCGGAAACAAGCTCCCCGTCATCGCGGCACAGTGTAACGACAGGGAGGCTCGGGATGGGAAAGGGTGCGCGCATCGTTCGCCAGGGCAAGCGCCGGGTACTGCGCATCGACGACACCTTTGCGTCGACCTACGAGCCCGGCTGCGTCACGACCGGCTCGGTCTGGGATGCCATCGCCTGCGGCGTTCTGGCCCTGCCGCCGGAGCGTCGGCGCCGGATCCTGCTGCTCGGCCTCGGCGGCGGCAGTGCCGCCCGGATTGCTCGTGCATTGGCACCCGAGGCCGTCATCGTCGGTGTCGAACTCTCCGCAGACGTCGTGCGTCTGGCCCAGCAGCACCTCGACCTGGACGTCCTCGGCCTCGAGGTACGCATCGGCGATGCCCGCGAAGCCATTCGCAGCGAGCGGGCGACTTACGACGCGATCCTCGAGGACGTCTTCATCGGCAGTGGCCGGGGCGCCTACAAGCCCGAGGGCCTGCCCCACCCGTTGCTGGATCAGGCCAAGGTGCTCCTGCGCCCCGGAGGCGTGCTCGCCTCGAACGCGCTCGACGAAGCGCCTGCCGTGCGAAGAGCCATGACCGGCCTCTTCTCCCACACCGTCGAGGTCGGTCTCGTCGACTACGACAACCGCGTCTTCATCGGCAGCGATGCTTCTCTTTCGGCACGCAGCCTCCGCCGGACCGTGGCGAAAGATCCGGTGCTCGGAGAGACGCTCCCGCAGTTCCGCTTTCGCAGCCGGTAGCCCGGGCTACTCGCCTCCCGGAGCCCCGAGGAACTGGAGCACCGTGCGGTTGAACTCCTGGGCGCACTCCGCCATCACCAAGTGCGCCCCCCAGGGCAGCGTGACCAGGTGGCCGTTCGGAATCTCGTCGGCCAGCTCGCGTGAGAACTTCGCCGGCGTCAGCTGATCCTGCCGACCACACATCACCAAGGTCGGGTGCTCCAACTCGCGAAGCCGGTCGTAGGTGTCGTGGGAGAGGCAAGCGTCGCATTGGCGCGCCAACAGGTCCGCATCGATCTCCGGTTGCTGACCGGGAAAGCTGTGACTCATCGCCTCGATCAGGTCCGCCTGCTCCAACGTCTCGTCCATCAGCGTCCAGAGGAGCCGCTCGCGAGTGAAGACCTCCGCCGATGTCCCGCCCCGCGCCATCTCCCGCCACTTTTCCAGCAACATCCGTCGCTTGGCATCGGCGCGCGCGTACGTGCCCACCAGCACCAGCCGAT
>JAAELW010000077.1 GCA_024226235.1 bacterium | reverse complement strand
GCCTTCGAAGCGGGGGAGGAGATCGCGGACCAGATGGTCGTGGCGGGCGAGCAGAGGGCTGACGGGCTCGGTGGACTGCTGATCAAGAAGAATGGTACCTTTGAGAAGCTCGAGCGCCAGCAGGGTTCGGATCTCCGGGCCGGAATCAACCGTGGTTTCCGGCGTCGAATTAGACATGGGTATAGGATAGCGCGCTTCGCGTTCTGTGCGAAGAGCGCCCCGGCTCAATGCAGCTTAGATCGGCCCGAGGTCCGCGAGCCGGGCCCGCGCCAAGTAACCTGGGCCATCGAGGCTCCGGCGGTCTCCGAGTTGCCGGAGAGCGAATCGGATCCTCGCCGGTGATCTCCAAGCCGCGGGTATAGACGATGCCGAGCGACCTCGTCAAGACCGAGGACGAAAGCCGTATAGGCCCGGATGCCAGTCGGGTATTCCGGAGGGCTGGGCAGAGAACCGTCTGACACCGGTCACGCGCCGCCATTGGCCGGACGCCGGCTGCTTCGCTTTCAGGACTTCCGGCGCTACGCCACAGCGTCCGTCGTCGACCTGCTACGCAACCCTGGCCCGCTTCATCGAAGGGCTCGAGCCCGAACAACTCCGGCGGACAAGACCGACCTTTCATCTCTGGCGATTCCTTGACCTTGAAACGCGGAGCGAACGACGGCATATTCATCACGGGTCCCGCTCATCGTCTTCAGGCCAGGGCTCCAGGCCGAAGAGCTCGGGCTCAATCTCATATTTCGCGTATCGAGCGGTTTTGGCAGGGCTGCCGGGAGCCAGGGCTCCTTCATGGTCACGCCCGAGCTCCCCATCGAGCCGATCGAGCTTCTCCATGAGTTTCTCCCGCAGCTC
>JAAELW010000076.1 GCA_024226235.1 bacterium | reverse complement strand
GGTTGGGCCTGAGCCCCTCCGCCACCCGATGATCGCGTCCGCCGTGGGCGAGGCCACCATCGAGGCCGTGCAGGACCGGTACCATCGATACCGACCGATCTACGCCGAGTTCTCTCCGGTCCGGCACATCAGTGCCGACGACCCGCCGGTGTTTCTCAAGTATACCGACCGTGATGTCAGCGGCGTCGACGCGATCCATCACTCCAACTTCGGCATCCGGTTCCAGGAACGGTCCGCCGCCATCGGCCACGAGTCTCACCTGCGAACGTCGGATGGACAGACGTCGGGATCGTACCAGCGAGCCATCGACTTCCTGGCGGACAAGCTCGGCGTGAGCGAGCGGCAAGAGCGAACGTTGCCAGACTCATTGACGGGAGCTGGAGGCGAGGTGAGTCGCCGCGAGGCGGCGGATGGATTCGCACTCGAGCAACTGGAGGCCCTCGGCTACCTGTCCCACTCCGACCAGGATGTCCGGGGGGGGGCTGAGGCGCTGGCCGCAACCGGACTGGTCACAAGTGATCTCGAGCGGGCGGCCTCCGGTTTCGTCCTCATCAACCCGATCACGCAACCTCGCGCGCTGTTGCTCGACCGCCTCGGCGTTGTGAAGCACAGCTGGGAGGATTCGACCTGTCTCAGGTGGACACGGACCGAGTTGCAACCGAACGGGGACTTGCTCGTGATCGGCGAGAGCGAGGAGGGTAATCATATCTCCCGGTACACGTGGGGTGGTGAGCTGCTCTGGCGCAAACCGCTCCGCGCACACCACGATCTGGACGTGTCGGCGGAGGGTGAGCTGCTGACCTTGGGCTCTGAATGGCGCAAGGTCGAGGAGATCCGGATCCTCGACCAGTCGCTGCTGCATCTCTCGAGCGAGGGGGAGCTTATCCAGGAGCACTCGATCTTCGATCTACTGTCATCGAGCCCGGGGATCTACCGGCTTCCTCTCGAATCCCAACACCCGGCTGCGGTCATGGAAACCGGGCGAGTGGACCTGCTCCATGTGAACTCGGTGGCCCGGATGCCGTTCCCTTCCCTCGAGCCCCTCGGCGGGCTGTATCGGAACTCCTGCGTGCTGCTCTCGGTGCGTCACCAGAACCTCGTCGCCATCATCGATCTGGAGCGCGAGGAACTCGTCTGGGCCTGGGGTCCGGGGATCGTGCAATACCAGCATGAGGCGACCTGGCTCGAGAACGGCAACCTGCTCGTGTTCGACAACGGCACGGACGATCGGGGCTACTCGCGCATCGTGGAGGTCGATCCCAGGACCGATCAGATCACCTGGGAGTACCGCGGCGATCCGCCGGAGCGGTTCTATTCCCGTGGGCGGGGAACCGCCCAAGCGCTGAAGAACAGCAATGTGCTCATCGCCAGCTCGGAGCAGGGAGAAGTCTTCGAGGTCACCCGCGAGGGCGATATCGTGTGGCGCTACGTTGTACGCGGCGAGAACGACGAGCGGCTGATTGTCCGGGCGCTGCATTACCCGCGTCGCTGGGTGGTTCCGCACCTGGTCAAGAAGAGCGAGGCTTCCAAAGCAAGCCACTGAAGCCCGGACCGCCCCGCATTCGGTCCCCGCACGGTTGCCTCAGCGCGGAGAACCGATATTTCTGGCGAAGAGATCGGCAGTCAACCCGGTGGTAAAGCGTATCGCTCCCGCCCGACTCAAATGAAGGGTAACACGACCTATTGCGGCGCTTCGTCCGCATTGAACCCGTGGCGTGAACCGGGCCCGTCGTTGAGCCCGATAAAACGTCGTGCTACCATCCCAGCCATGCGATCTGCCCCTCGAGACCACGCGGCTCTCCACCGTCTTCCGTTTTGGCGTTTGGCCGCGCTGGCCGCGTTGGCCGTCGTGTTGGCCGGATGCACCGAGCCGCTCGGCCCGCCGGAGGTAATACCTCCCAGGGGCAGGGTGCTGATCCTCGGCATCGACGGTACCGCCCCGCGCCTGGTCGAGGAGTGGATGGCGGCGGGATATCTTCCCAATCTTCAATCACTGGCGGAGCGAGGGACGTCCGGCCTCATCCGTGGGGACGAACTGATTCTGTCGCCGCGAATCTGGACCTCCGTGGCCACCGGCAAGGATCCGGGGAAACACGGCATCGAGGGGTGGGTTCTGAAGGACGCCGGCGAAAACCACCTCTTCCAGGGATCCCACCGGAAAGGCGCGGCCTTGTGGAACATCCTCTCCACCGCCGGGCTCGAGGTGGCGACCGTCAACTGGCTCGCCACTCACCCCCCGGAAAAGGTGAACGGAGTGGTGATCTCGGAGCTCGCCACGCCGGGGCGCAGCCAGGCGCTCATGAAAATGGGCCGGCGCTTCGGGTGGGAAGGGGAGGAGGCGCCGGCGGCGCACGCGCTGGCAGCCACCTGGCCTCCGGAGTGGCTGGCACGCGTGGCGGGTGCCGGCGAATCGGAGGAGCGCCTCGTGACGATCAGAACGCCCAGCCTCAAGTTAGTGCAGATAATCCGTGAGGAGGATGAGCTGGTGGCGCGGGTCGCCCTCGACGTCGAGTCCGAGACGAAACCGGACTTGCTGATGGTTCTGCTGCAAGGGAACGACCGTGTCTCGCACTTTTACTGGCTCGGAGTCGAGCCGAGGGACGCCTACCCGGAGGAGCACGGAATAAAGGAGCGTCGCCGGATCCGGGCCGGCGAGAGCATGCTGGCCTACTACCGGTTCACGGACTCCGTCGTCGGACTCTTCCTGGACCGGTTCGGCCCGGACGACCTGGTGCTCGTTCTCTCCGACCACGGGTTCGAGCCCAGCGTCGGCGAGGCTCTCCCCGAGGTCACCGGGACCCACGATAGCGATGCGGCGATCGAGGGAGTCTTCTTCGCCCGCGGACCGGGCATCCCGGCGGGACACATCGCGCCGGGAGTGTCGGTGAACGACGTCACGCCGACCGTGTTGGCGTGGCTCGGTCTTCCCGTCGCCCGCGACATGGACGGGAGCGTGATGGGGTTTCTAAAGGGCGCGCCGCCGGATACGATCGACAGCTACGACTCCATCCCGATCGAGCGGCTGGATGTCCAGACGAAGGCGCTGGACGCTCGGATCCTGGAACGTCTGAAGGCACTGGGCTACGTGGAGTAGGGCTCGCTGGCCGATCAAGCGAAGCTGCTCGAACCCGTCCACCGTCAGTTCGCGGGCCCGTTCGATCCCGGTTCCCTTTCGCCCCGCTGCATTTCACAGCCAACCGCTGAGGAAAAAGGCGG
>JAAELW010000075.1 GCA_024226235.1 bacterium | reverse complement strand
TCAACGCCCGGCCGCCCGAGGTAGTTTCCGGACTCCCGAACATCACGCCGATCTTCTCCCGGATCTGATTGATGAAGATGAGGCAGGTCTTTGATTTCGAGACAATGCCCGTCAGCTTGCGCATCGCCTGCGACATCAACCGCGCCTGCAGGCCGACGTGGGAATCGCCCATTTCGCCCTCGAGCTCGGCCCGCGGCACCAGGGCTGCCACCGAGTCGATGACCACGATGTCGACGGCGTTCGAGCGCACCAGCATCTCGGCGATCTCTAGCGCCTGCTCGCCGGAGTCGGGTTGGGAGACCAGCAGGTTGTCGATGTCGACCCCGAGCTTCTGGGCATATTCGGCGTCGAGCGCATGCTCGGCATCGATGAATGCGGCGCTGCCCGCTCTCTGCGCCTGGCCGGCCACCGACAGGGCCAGGGTGGTTTTGCCCGACGACTCGGGGCCGTAGACCTCGACCACGCGACCGCGGGGGAAGCCGCCGATGCCGATGGCGGCGTCGAGCGCCAGCGAGCCCGTCGGAATGGCCGCGATCCCCAGGGTCTCCTGCTGCCCGAGACGCATGATCGCGCCCTTGCCGAACTGGCGTTCGATCTGACTGAGCGCGTTTTCCAGCGAACGGTCCTTGTCGGGGAGGGCTTGTACTTTCGCGGATCTCGCCATGGCGAACGATGCTCCTTTGGTT
>JAAELW010000074.1 GCA_024226235.1 bacterium | reverse complement strand
TTCGAGGAGAATGCCCGCCGGCATGCCGTTCTCCTGCCCGTGATGGACGAAGAGGATCCCGAAGAAACACTGGCTGCAGGGCAGGTACCCGCCCTGCGCGAGCTGCGCCTGCATCAGGGGACCGTCTGGCGCTGGAACCGCGCGATCTTCGATCCTGCGGATGGCGGGCACCTTCGCATCGAGATGCGCGTCCTTCCGGCGGGCCCGACGATCGACGACATGATCGCGAACTGCGCGTTCCAGATCGGGTTGGCGCTCGCGCTGGCACCGGAAATCGACGCCTGGACGGAGCAGTTGCACTTCGAGCAAGTGCATCGCGATTTCTATCGTGCCGCGCGCTATGGACTGGTTGCACAGCTGACGTGGCCCACCGAGCCGGGTGAGCCCGGGCGGAGCCAGTCTGCCGAGCATCTGCTCGAGAGCCTGCTGCCCAGAGCCCAACAGGGTTTGGATGCGGCGGGTGTGGAGCGAGATGACTCTTCCCGGTGGCTCGACATATTCGATCATCGGGTGCGGAGCGGTCAGACGGGTGCGGCCTGGCAACGTCGGGCGCTGGCTGCCGCGGGTGTGAAGTTGCCCAGGGACGAAGCCCTGGCCCGAATGTTCGAGCTCTACCGCGATCACTCGAAGGATGCCCAGCCAGTGGCAAGTTGGCCGGAGCCGAGACTGTGACGGGCCTGCTGCGTCAGATCGAGCAGCCAGCTATCGGCGATGTTCCCGCCGACGAGGAAGACTTCTTGCGCTGGCTCGGTGGGCCCGTTGCGATCCATCTGGCCGGCAAGGACTCCACGCGCTTGCGAGTCGTGACCACGCTGCTGCACGGCAATGAGCCTTCCGGTGCACGGGCGGTCCATGCCTGGCTTCGCAGCGGGAGCAGACCCGCGGTCGACGCGATCGTGGTGATCGCGAACGTGGAGGCCGCGCTGGTTCCGCCGGGGTATGCACACCGCGCCCTGCCGGGCCGGCGGGATCTCAATCGCTGTTTCCTCGGTCCCTGGGACGATCCGGAAGGCCGCCTCGCACACGAGATCCTCGGGGTCATTCGCGAGCGGGAGCCCGAGGCATTGATCGATCTGCATAACAACACTGGCCACAACCCACCCTATGGCGTGGGCGTAGAGCCCTCGCCGGAGGCCCTGCAGCTGGTCTCGATGTTCGGGAGCCGCTTTATCTGGAGTCATCTCACGCTGGGCGCACTGATGGAGGCGGTGCGGGAGCTTCCCAGTGCGACGATCGAAGTAGGGCGCAGCGGTGATTCCATGGCCGACGCTCGTGCGCTCCGAGGGCTCACCCGCTTCCTGGGGGACGACCGGGTGATCAAGCCGGGCCTGCACCCGGACGTCCAGATACTCACCACGCCAATGCGCGTCTGCATCCGAGAGGGTATTTCGCTGGCCGTGACGGACGCGGATCGCGGCAGGGGTCAAAGTGCCGACCTGACGATCCTGTCCGACCTCGACCGCCACAACTTCGAGCGCGTCGAACCGGGCACCACGCTGGGCTACGTGCGCGGCGACACATGGCCTCTCGAACTTCTCGATGAGGACGGGCGTGACCGGGCCGACTTCTACTTCAGGCTCGAAGGAGGCGTGCTTCGCACCCGGCGGCCGATCGTTCCGATCATGATCACGACCGACCCGGACATTGCCACGAGCGACTGTCTCTTCTACGTCGTCCGCGAGCCAGAAAGCTGAAGCGTCAAGACAGGGACCAGGCGCTCTTGTGGAGCTGCTGTTAAGACAGGGGCCAGGCACTTTTGTTAAGTTGCGAGTTTTCCCTTCAGGGAAACTC
>JAAELW010000073.1 GCA_024226235.1 bacterium | reverse complement strand
TGTCGAATGCTCGGAGCGACTCGGCGGACTGCTGAAGCACTACCGCAGGGCCGCGTGAGACGAGCGGGTCGCGGTCACGGCTGCGAATGCGGTTGGGGAGGTGTGTCTCGACGAGGCGACGTTCGGGATTCCTGCGACTCCCGGCCCAAATCGGTCCCTTCGAAACGCCGCAAATCCGTGCACCGGCACGGGTTGGTGGTCGGCTTTATTCTCGGATAGGAAGCGACCGATGGATTCGACACGGTAGCGCCCGGCATCAGGCGCCGAGCGCGCTCTTCGTCGCGTGCTCGCGCGCCAGGCTCAAGCCCACGTCGAAGATGCGCTCCGCCTGTTCCTGGTCGGTGTGGTAGCCGGACTTCTTCGTCGTGGTCTGGCGGATCACCAGGACCTCGACCTCGTCCTGCAGCTCGGTCTCGATCGTGATCCCTTCCGGCGCGGGGTAACGCGCACCCACGTTCCGCAAGCCGAAGCCCTTGCGCGTCACGACGACCACGTAGAAGTAGGGGTAGGAGCGACCTTGCACCTCGTTGATCACGACCTGCCCGTAGATGCCGAGCAGATCTTCGTGACGGTCGGCCAGCTCCACCTTGAACTTCACGTCCTCGGGGATCTGCGTCTCCCTGCCTTTCAGCTGCATCAGTACCTGCACTCGATCTCCGGCCAGCTGCCGCTCGGACCTGGCCAGCAGGTCGTGGATCGTATCGACCTTGACCATCAGCCTGGGCAGGACCAGCACCCCGCGCATCCCCGTGAGCCAGTGGGGCAGCAGCAAGATCATCGCGTCGATGACCAGGATCTGGGTCGGCCCCCGGGTGAACCAGGCGATCGCCCCCAGCGCCCCCGCCGTGAGCACGAAGACCACAGCCCCCAGCACGTTGCTGATGTCGAGCGCGCTGACGTCCCACTGCCGTATCTTCCGGTGGAGACCCCGCAGGTCCGCCAGCCTCTTGCTGTCGACCGGCTCCCATTCCGTCTCGGGGTCGAACGCCCCACGGTCGACCAGGTTGTTGTATCCACGGACGAGGAGCAGCAGGCTCCCCAGCGCGATGGGCACGATTCCGGGAAAAAGCTCTACCGTCGCCAGCTGGATCGCCAGACCCACGGCGATCAGACCGAAGCTGAGCATCAAGCGCTTCTGATGGGGCAGGGAGGGCCACACGTGGAAGACCACGATCGCCCGGTCGTCGTCGGCGGGAAGGATCATGGCGCCTCACCCCGCGTATCCACGGATCTGAAACCGTTGAGCCGCTCCAGCTCGGAGAAGCCCATCTGTCTCCAGTACAGCGGGCACGCTCCATTGCAGATCTGGAACTGCTCGCACTCTCGACACTGCGGGTGGGCCAGGAACTTGTTCCGGTGTCGCCTCGCCTGCGCCGACTGCCAGATCTCCGTCGCTTCCTGCCGCAACAGGTTACCCACGCTCTCGTCGTAGGAAGCGCAGGGGAGTACGTCTCCGTTGGCCGCGACCGAGATCAGCCCGTCGCAGGCGCTGCAGCCCTTGTTGCCCAGCCCGCGCGCGACGCTGTTGAACATGCACATCGGTACCGGCGAGTACCACATGAACTCCACCCCGACGCGCTCGCTCTCCGCGGCGATGGCGTCCAGGTGCGGCCCCACTTCGCTGTAGCGCACGGCCAGCCCGTCGTGGACCGCGGCACTTCCCGTGGGCACGAGCAGGTTCATGCTGAAGCGGTCGCGATCGAGCTCGCCCTTGACGAAGGCCGGCATCCGCACGCAGTCTTCCAGGTTGTCGCGGTTGATCGTGGTGTTGGTGTGGACGAGCACGCCCGCGGCGTCCAGGTTGCGTACGGCCGCCAGCGTCTTCGGGAACGAGCTGCCGATGGACGTGATCTTCTCGTGAATCGCGGCCGTCGTGCCCTCGAGGCTGACCTGCGCCGAATCGAGACCCGCGTCGGCCAGCTTCCGGGCCAGGCCCTCGGTCATCCGCGTGCCGTTCGTGATCAGGTTGACCCGCATGCCCAGCTGCTTGGCGTAGCTCACCAGCTCGGGAAGCTCCCGGCGTAGCGTCGGCTCCCCGCCGGTGAAGCTCACGGAGGGTACCTTGGCCTGCCGGCGGATCTTGCCCAGCACATCACGGATCTCGTCGACACTCATCTCCCTGTCGTCGCCACCGATGGGGCTCGTCGTGCAATTACATCCTGCGTAACAGAACGAGCACCTGAGGTTGCAGCGATAGGTGATCGCCACCTCGGACAGGATGGGCAGCTCGGAGAAGCGCATCTCGAAGGGTCGGACCTCGACCGCCGAGGACAGCTCGTGCTCGTTCAGCCGGCCTTGCAGGCTGCGCTTGACCTCGTGCAGGAACAGGGCCACGTCCCGTACCCGGCGTGGCTCGCGCCCGATGCGATCCAGCACCTCGCCGATGGATCCGCCGTCGAGCAGCGCTTTCAGCAGCTTGACGCCCTGCGCGTTCAGCTTCTGCGCCTGGTTCGGCCGCTTGATCAGCAGGTTGTCCTCGTCGCGTACGAAGATGTAAGGCCGCACGTTGTCGATCCACTCGTCGACCCAGCTCAAATCGATCGCGGTTCGCTTTTCCGGTGGACTCCGCCGCTCGCCACCTCGTAGCATGCGCAGCAACACTTCCATCAGTGCGACCCTCCGCTGACGCAGGCGGAGTGGCACGCCGAATGACACGCGGAGTGACAGGCGGAGTGGCAAGCCGAGTGACAGGCGTTGTGGCAGGCGTCGTGGCACACGTCGATGTCCAGCGCCAGGGCCGTGTCCACCGGAGCCCGGATCAGATGATCCGTGGCCACCGGGATATCCGTCTCGTAGCGGTACGGGTTACGTTCGCCGTAGGGCGTGCGGTAGTACGGATGATGCGTGTGGTACCACCAGTACCAGGCGTCATCCCGCTGCGTGTGACGGCGTCCGGGTCCGCCGCGACCGGTCTCCCATTCCTCGATCAGGCCGGCGTAGTGTCGCTTCGTCGCCTCGACGTCGGCGTCCCAGGCTTTCTGCTGGATCGTGGTCACGGCGAGATTCATCAAGGCCTCCAGCTCCTCCTGCGACAGCTCGCCGTCGTCGGCCAAGGACTCGAAGAACAGCTGCTCGTAGCGGTCGAGCTTGCTGGTGTCGGGCGACTGGATCAGCCGCACGCGTAGCGGCGCGCGCCCCTCGACCTCGAGGAAGCCCTCGGCAACCATCGAGTCGAGCATCGCGCTGGCGATGCGCTTGAACGGGATGCCCAGATAGAACGCGGCCTCGAGGCGGTTCAATTCCTTGCAGACCTTGCCCGGCTTGCGGAAGCTGGAGAGGATCAGCTTGGGCGGCGTCCAGTCCAGGTTCTCCCAGCGGATGTTCTCCAGCCCTCGGTGGGCGGCGACCATGGAGCGCTGCTTGCCACCCATGATCACGTACAGGACACCGACCAGGATCGCACCGCCGATGGCGAAGGCCCAGTTCGGAAGGCCGCCCTTGCGCCAGGCGTCGACCGTGTCGCCGAAGTCGCCGACGGGTTCGGGTGCGTCCGCGGGGCGGGTCGCCGCCGTCGGCAGGGAGAACCACTCGGCCGGAAGGTAGAACTGCGTCCGCATGTGGTCGCGGTTGCCCGGCCGCTCCTTGTGGAACACGAGGCGCAACCGGTCGTCCTCGCCGCGCTGGTAGTCGATCTTGTACTGCTCGTTGACCCATGGCTCGGTCAATACGACCTGGTTCTGGTTGACGTAGTCGCGCGCGTTGAGATCGCCGGGAAGACCATGAGGTGTGAGGACCTTCAACGTGTAGTGGTCCTGCCGCGCCGCGTCGTTCCACTGCACCGGGGCCCAGTTGAAGACCACGAGCTCACGCCCCTCCGGGGAGGTGGTGTTCACGACGTAGCCGGCCTCGGCGAACGACGTCTCGAACCAGAAGACGTAGGTCACCTCACCCGAAGATACGCCCTGGCCGTCGGCCAGCACGATGTCCCACTTGTCGGCCGAAACCCCCTTGATACTCAGGCCGTACCGGCGGCCGCGCGAGTCGGTGGCGTAGGAATCACTGGAGAGTTTGCGCACGCGCAAGCGCTCGTTACCCTCGAAGTAGAAGCCGTGCAGCTCGCCCGAAAGCACGCGCCACTGCACCGTGTAGGCCACGACGGCCGAGCCGTCCCGGCGCAGGTCGACGTCGGTCTCGACGAAGTTGATCTCGCCCTTCCCCGCCAGACAGAGCGGTGAGCAAAAGAGTAGCGAGACGAGGGCCGACACGAGCAGGAGCGGCGTCCGGCTGAGCATGGTTGGAGTCTACGGGGAAGCGGGTCCTGACCTCGCGGACAAAGCTGACAGCCGTTGTCCTTATTGTCGTCCCTCCGACAGGGCTCGGCCCGTGTCGAGATAGGACCATGGGCGCCTGGAGGCCGCCCGGGAAACGCTGAAGGTGGCCAGGCGCTCCACGTCCGTACAAGTCTCGGGTCGGCCGACAGTGACCTGCAAGAACTGAGCGCCGAGGGTAGGAGCTCGGTTCAGCGTGTTCACATAGTGTTGATTGGGGTGCGCTTCAGCGTTACCCGGGAGTTTCAGGAGCAGTCGATCGCGGTCCTGGGGCTCGCGGGGGGCTCGGGCCAACCGGGCTCCGAGGGTGCACAGCAGCCCGGGTCGACTCCTTCGCAGCCGTTCTCGGCCCGGACGATGTAGTAGTAGGCGGCCCCGACCGGCGCTCGCTCGTCATCGATTGCGCTGGTGTCCGATGCGTCGTCGGTTTCGAGACAGGTGGCCCGGACCGGAATGCCGGTGGTCTCGAAGTCGTCGGGCCGGCTGGATCGCACCACGTCGTAGCGCATCGAGCCGGCGACCGTAATGTCCGGAATCACGATCGACACACATTCCTGGGAATTCTACAGGATCCGCGGCCCGCGCAAAAGCTCGCTCTCGAGGTCGCGTTGGGTCCCTGAACAGCGAGTGCCGTTGGGCACACCTCAGCCGACACCGAAGGACGTCGCAGTATTTCCGGGGACTTTCGCGAGCGCAAGTTTGTCGCGTCCATCGACGCACAAACGCCGACAACTTCACGTAAACCGC
>JAAELW010000072.1 GCA_024226235.1 bacterium | reverse complement strand
TTCGAGTTACTCATCCGGGGCTCCTCGCACGATGGGCGATTGATGGACCTTGGTGTCGATTGTCGCAGCCTACCCCCGGCCCGATCGAACCTGCGTCCGTCATATGACGGATACCGGAGAATTCTGCACCGGTGGCGATCGAAAATCGTGGAGGCGGCACCTCGGTGGCAGGGCTAGCGGGTCCTGAACTCCAGATTCTCAGCCCCATCCTTTGCGATGTCGGCCAACGTGGTCCCCTCGGCCCAGGACTGGAGCTGCTCGTTCAATCGACTCCACGCGCCGTGGAGGGGACACGGATGGACCGAGTCGCACTTTCCCCAGCCGAACGCGCAGCGCCCATCGGTCGAGTAGGCATCCACAGCGGTCAGGATGTCGATGAAGGGAATCTCCTCGGGCGCCTTCGAGAGCAGAAAGCCGCCACCCTGCCCCTTCTGGGAAATCAACAGGCCCGCCAGCACCAGACGGCGCATCACCTTCGAGAGATAGTGGCTCGGAATTCCCGTCGCGATGGACAGATCCTTGACGCGTATCGGTTTGCCAGCCGGAGCGGTTGCGAGCCAAGCCATCGCCCGAAAGGCGTATTCGGCTGTCTGGGAGAAGACCATGGTTCTACCTGACGCCAAGCCACAGGCCGCTCGTGGAGGAAGCGGCTGAATGGATCTGCAGCAGATCATCGCTTGACTCGGGGCGACGAAACCAACCCATAGCATATGTAGATCGCGGTGATGCCATTTCGGCTCCGTGAATCAGTGCCACCCGAACCCCGAGATCCGGTCGAACAAGACGACGCGCCGGTCCTCGAGCGTGAAGTCGAGTTTCTGCTCGTCGCGATGGGCCCATTCGTCGGGATCCGCGGTATCCCCGATCGCGACCTTGACGACGTGGCTTCCCTCCTCGACCGGAATCCGCTCGAGCGCAACGCTGTTGCTGTCGCCCCAGATGCCCGCGGGAGGAATCGCCTTGCGCACGACCTCATCTCCGTCGATCCACACCGCGAGACGAACCGGAGAGCGGCTCCGATCGCACTCCTCCAGCTTGCGCATATGAATGGGTACCTCGGCGAGCTCGGCTTCGCTGAGCGTGCGACAGCCCCCCTCGCTCGCCCCCGGGTGCGAGAAGCTCACGACGAGCTCGGAATGGACGACCGCGGGTGAGGCGTACTGCGCATCGCTGACGACACCGGTCAGAGCCGCGAAGGCCATAGTGATGAGCGTGGCCGCAACCAGGCCGAGAGCGGGATTGCGAGAGGCACGCGGGGGCGGTTTCTGCTTTGCGCGGAACGCAGCGGCACGCTCGATCAACTCAGCCTTGCGAGTGCGGTCGAAGCCCAGCAGGAGGAGCTGATCCGGTGCCACTTTCTCATTGCGGAGAGCGGGCTCCCGCTCCCCGGCCATCCGCTGCCCAGTCCAGACCTCGCCCTCGCGGTAGAGGCATTGGCCTGGACCACAGGCGACGACCAGAACGCCGGCGGCTCCGCGTCGGAGCGCACGCTCGACCATCAATGTATGGACCCAACCCGCGCAGGGGACGTGCAGCAGGCGGTACCCAGGGAGTTCCGCGCTGAGTCCGGTCGCGGGATCCACTTCGAGATCCGCTCCCGCCGACTCTGCGCAGATGAAGCCGATGAGCGGTTCCTCCCCTTCGGCGAGCGTATCGTCGAGCCAATCATTGATTCGTTTGCGTTGCTCGATCGAGTCGAGAGCGGGAATGCCAATGGCCGCCGAATTGCACGAACCCGTACAGATTCCGCAAGACACGCACTTCGACTCGATCACGAAAGCCTGTGTCCTGTATCTCAAATTCCCGTCGGTGCGCGAAATCATCTGGATGGCCGCATACGGGCAATCCTCGAAGCACCTGCCGCATTCGTTGCAACGCGAAGCGACGACGCCGGCGGGCTTTCGTTCCAGCCGGAGGAACCACCAGGGCATCGAGAAGAAGAACACACCAACACCCAGTGTGATGCCCCAGAGTGCGCCACCCCCCAGGCGCTCGGTGAAGACCAGCGGGAGCAGGTACCACCAGTCCATCGTCAGCTCTCGGGCGACAGCTGTCATCCTTGCCGGTTCCGCACTGGTCGCGGGGTAGACGACGCAGAGCAGCAGCAGATAGGCCGCGACCCAGATCGTCATCGGGCGATCGGTCAGGAAGTGCGGCCGGGAGAGGCGGTTGATGTGCATCCAGGCGGCAATGCCGAGCCCAAGAGGCACGAGCATATGAAAGAAGAAGACGACGAAGAAGACTAGGGAGTTCACACCCTCATCCGTGATGAAGGAGCGGCTCACGAGATCGCTGAAGATGGGCAGGACGTCCATGAACTTGGCCGTGCTGACGGCGACCAACTGGGCGCGCATGTCCCAGACCAACCAGTAGCCACTCCATCCGATCGCCCAGAGCAGCGCCATCATGGCTCCGCCCGTGACCCAGGCGAGCCAACGAGCTCCACCGATGCGGCCCTCGAGAAACGACCGAAACGCATGAATCATGCCGAAGGCCAGCGCAGCGTCGGAGCTGTACCGGTGTAGGGAGCGAATGAAGCCAGCGGTGAAGGGTGCCTCCGACATCGCCGCTACGGATTGCCAGGCCATCGTGACGCTCGGGCGGTACCAGATCAGCAACACGATCCCGGTCACGGTCGCAATGGTGGTACTGACGATCGCGATCGCGCCGGTGTGGAGCAGCGGGTTGAGGGATTCGGGGAGGACCCTGCCCACTGCCCGATCGAGCAGGAAGAAGATCCGTCCCGGTCCCCGAAGCAGGCCTCTGGTCGCTCCCGGCCCATGCGGCGACGCCTCGGGCGGAGCGCCACTCGACTTCACGTCGAGCGTCCTCTGCTCCTCAGGATCCTCCTGCCCGTCGATCTGAGTCGCGTCTTCCATGGTCATCTCGCATTGCCTGGCCGAACTCTCCGCCCACGAACCGCGGCATCACCCAGCGGCCTGCTGCTCCTTCAGGAGAACCCGGAGCGCCGTGGTGAGCCAGGTCTGCTGGCGTTCTCCCAGACCCAGGCGATAGGCGATCTTCCCCTCCCGATCGATCAGCAGGAAGATGTTGGCGTGGTTGATGACACCGGTCTCCGGATCTCGGGAGCGCGCGATCTGCATCTCATCGAGTACGCGCTCCACTTCCTGACTGGGGCCGGTGACGAGGTTGTAGAGCGGTGCCTGCAAATCGTGCCCATCTGCCAGGGTTGCAAGGACCTCTGCAGAGTCGTTTCCGGGATCCAGCGTGACCGCTACGACGGTGAGATCCTGGAGCTCTCCAGGGCCGAGTTCGGCCACCGCAGCCTTGGTCTGCTCGAGAATCAACGGGCAGGTGTGGCCGCAGCTGGCATAGATCGCGGTCAGCAGCACGACCCTCCCCTGAAGGGATTCGAGATCGATCGGAGAGCCGGCTTGATTGAAGAGGGAGAGGTGCGGAGAGTCGAACGCGGTACGGATGGCCTCGGCCGGAAAGGGCAGCTCGCCGCTTGCCGACGAGTTGCTGGAGAGGGTGAAGCCCAGAGCGCTTCCCGCGACCATCAATGCCGCGACACCGACGAGAGCCGCGGCCCGCTTCGTATCGCGGAGCATCTCTCGCATGGGCTCCCACCAGAATAGAGCGATGAAGCCACCCATCATGAGTTGGGGAAAGAGCATCGCAAAGACATACGCCCACTCGGTACGGCCCGTGGCCGGGTCGTAGCCGAAGCACCAGATCCGAAAATTCTCAGCGAAGGCGCCGAGCGGGGACGGCGAGGGTGGGACCAGGAGCACGCTGACCAGGAACACCTCCCAGCAGGCCAACAGCGAGATCGCAAAGACCGGGAAACCCCCACCGCTCATGAACGTGTAGATCGCGGCAATCCACCGACTGGACCAGCCAAGGTGGTCGGGTCGGACGGAGCTTTGGACGCTCCCCGCTCCGGATTCCAATTTGGATTCCATCTCTTATCCCGTCGATTCCTGGTGCTCGTTCCTTGGATCCGGGCGCGTCTGCTACCGGACCTCCCAGACGTCGGCCAACCACATCCAGTTGGCGAAGTAATAGACGACGAAGGAAACCAGGAAGACCAGCGCCAGCACCAGGGTCCCCGGGGTCTTGTGCTCCTCAGCATCGGCGACGGCTGCTGCGTCGGCCGGCCGGGCCGGCTCTTCGTGCCAGGGCTCCATGGCCTGGCCCTCGATGCGAGGACCAAAGAAGACGGCGGCCACGACGAGCAGAATGAACATCAGCAGGCCGGTCACCGCGATCATCCCACCGATACCCATGATTCCCAGCATCGCGTGGGCGCCGGCATCAAAGCCCGTGGCGAACAGGCCGCCTGTGAACTCGATGTCCCAATGCCGCCGCGGAACACCGTAGGAGCCGGCGAACGACATGCCCAACGCGAACAACGTGATGCCCCCGCCGAACACATAGGGCTGCAAGCGACAGAGTGCCTTGGCGTAGAAATCGCGCTGGAAGATCAACGGGACGACATAGTAGGTGACGGCCATGAAGGCGAGAGTGGTCCCACCCACGACGGTGACATGGAAGTGGCCCGGAATCCGGAGGGTGTTGTGAGCCATGATGTTGATCTGCTGGGTACCCAGCACGACACCCGTGATGCCTCCGCCGAATCCGAAGATGATCAGCGAGAGGAAGAACCCGGAAAATCCCGGGTTGCTCCATGGGGCTGCCGCGAGCCAACCAAAGAGTCCGCGCGTGAAGCCCTTCGCACGCATCGCAACTTCGATGGAGGCGGGCACCGTGAAGCCGTGGATCATCGAAGCCAGTACCGCGAGATACATCGCGTACGAGGTATTCCAGATCTTCC
>JAAELW010000071.1 GCA_024226235.1 bacterium | reverse complement strand
CTGCTGCCCCAGGGCATGGCCGACAAGAACGACTGGGCGGCCGCGCAAGCCAAGCTTCCCGAGACCCACAAAGCCTTCGTAGAGCAACTGAAGCACAAGTACAACGTGCCGGATCCCACCGGGAAGTCCTTCTTCTCTTCGATGGTGCGTTCGAGCGAACTGTTCGAAGCGCAGGCAGACGCCGTGTTGGAGTCGGACGTCGACTTGTTCGCGAGTGCCATTGGCACACCTGCGCACATCATCGAGCGCGCCAAGGCGGCGGGAAAGACGACGCTGTCTCTCGTGGGTGCGCCCAAGCACGTGAAGTACGCCAAAGCGGCAGGGACCGATCTGATCGTCGCGCAGGGTTACGACGCCGGGGGGCATACGGGTCCGATCGGAACGATGTCGCTGGTCCCGCAGATCGTCGACGCGGCTGACGGGATCCCGGTGCTTGCCGCTGGCGGGATCGCCGACGGCCGGCAGGTGGCCGCATCGCTTGCCCTCGGTGCCCAGGGCGTGTGGCTCGGCACGGTGTGGCTCGCGACCGAGGAGCATCGG
Organism: bacterium; assembly: GCA_024226235.1. Lineage (GTDB taxonomy): Bacteria > Myxococcota_A > UBA9160 > UBA9160 > UBA6930. Next base: position 1,096 of record JAAELW010000071.1, on the reverse strand, counting down.
CTAAACAGGCAGATCCTCGAGAAGCTCTTGAAGGCCGGGAGTGCGGACACGGTGCTGACCCGCAGCCACAGTGGAAAGACATGCCGGGTCGTCCGGACCGCTTGGAGCGAGGAATGGGAGGCCGAGGACGCGCCCAAGCCGCTGAAGATGCCCTACCAACAGGTCCTCATCGGTGAGCTGCTGACCGGGGTGATGGAACACGAGATCGAGCCACTGATGTACGAGGGCGCGGGCCAGGGCGTGGCGTGGTGCAACGAGGTGTCGACCGTCGAGCAGGTGATCGAGCGCCTCGTGGCGGAAGCCCGAGAGGCGCTGGTCGCGCTGCGGTAGCAGGCGCTCGCCTTTGCCGTGAGTCGACGCCAATCGAAGCTCCGGACTCTCACCCGGCAAACCGGGAAGAGGCCAGCAGGCTCCCAATCGCACTAGGCGTTGCGGCGTTCCTGCTGCTCCTGCTCGGCCTTGCAGTCGATGCACAGCTGAGCCATCGGCCGCGCTTCCATGCGCTTGACGCTGATGTCCTCGCCGCAGTTCACGCACTCGCCGAATACGCCTTCGTCGATACGGTCGATGGCAGCGTTGATCTTGGAGAGCAGTCCGCGTTCGCGCTCACGCAGCCGGCCCTGGAAGGCCAGGTTCATCTCGGAAGAAGCCGTGTCGATCTCGTCCGGAAAATCATCGGGATCCAGATGGATCTCGCCGGACAGGGTCTTGCGGGCGTTTACCAGGATCTCGTCCCGCTGGGCCTCGAGTGCTTTCCGAAACTTCTGCATGTCGCGTTTCTTCAACGGATCACCACCTTCCTTGACGGGGCGTTGCAGGGGGCACGGCACTATATCGGTAGTTGGACCTCGGAGGAAAGGCTTTCTTGCACATTCCCCTCGCGGGGGCGCAGCCCCAGCGGGTTGACCAGCGCGCGCCAAGAAAAAGGCTTCAGCCGGCCGTGTAGAGGTCCAGTTGCCGGCGGGCCTCGCTCGCACGGGCCGAGTCGGGGTACTCCTTGATCACCCGCTCGAAGGCCCTCTTAGCGGCCTCGCGAAAGCCCGGGCCGAGCTTCAGCAGGGATTCCCCCTGGCGATACAGAGCGTCCGAGGCCTTG
>JAAELW010000070.1 GCA_024226235.1 bacterium | reverse complement strand
GCCGAGCGAAACTAGTCTGCTCGCGACCCTCTCGCAACTCGTCGATCGCGGGCTGGACCAGGGCGCGAAGCCGATCGACCTGCAAGGGGCGAACGAACCGATCGCCCAGCCGGTCGGCGCTGCTGGGTAACCGCATGCCGTACTTCCGGACCAGTTCGGCAAGGCGCTGGAGGTGGTCGTCGGCGATCTGACCGGTGCGATCCGCCACGGCTTTACGCCAGATGACGGCCGCCTCCTCTCGACCGCACCGGACCAGTATGTCGTGGGCCAGCGCGACCGGCTGCAAGTTCCACGCCACCCGATCGTAGCTTGCCCGAAGACGCAGGAAATCCAGCAGCGTGTAGAGCATTTCGCCGCGATCCGACTGCGTTGTGGTGCTGTTGTAGTCGATATACTCGGAGTAGTTCTCGACCACGGCCTCGAGGATGATCTCCAGGTGTTCGATCGCTTCCGGGCGGGAGGCGGGGCCGTCCAACTCGCGCAGCAATAGAAGCTGATCCTCCGCGCCGTCAACTTCTTCGAGCGACTGCAACCACGCTTCCACACCCTGGTGCAGGATGGCCCTGATGTTACCCAGATTCATAAAGTGCTGCGTGAATAGATCGGCACCATAACGCTCCACGAACTCTTGCAGGCGCTGCCAGTGGCCATCGTCGCGGACCGCCTCGAGCACTGAGAGCCGCACGCCGCGGCTGTGGATCAGCCAGCATCGCAGCATCGCCTCGGTGACCCGTTCGAGCAGGTCGACCAGATTCCGATCGGCCGCATCCGGAGAGGTTCCCAGCCCGGGCGGGTACCAATCTTCGGAAGAGACGACCAGGCAGCGGACGATCGCCTTACACCCGATGTGGAACATCTGGTCGAACTCGGTGATCGCACCTTGGCCGACCGGGTGGTCCAACTCCATGTCCTGGATGGTCTCGATCAGTTGAGTGGTTTCTTTCAATAGTCCCAGCCGCGGCAGATAGGCCAGCAACCGGCGCAGCACACACTGGACGCTACGAGAGGCGACGACCTGGGCCGGATCGCCGCCGCGAACCAGGGCGATGTAGAGCAACGGCTGCCCGCGCAGGGCCTCGATCAGAGGACGCCAGTTTCGGCGTACGGCCGCTACGTCGCCGCGGAGCACCGTACGCAGTACCTTCACCGCCGGAGCTTCCCACGGATCCGAATCGGCGGGCGGGCGACGCCGTTGAACCGCCGCACAGATCATTAGACCCGCGTCGGCCGTTTCCACGCACGTGCCGATGATCTGCTCCAGCAGCACCTCCTTGACGCTGCGGTGCCGGTCGTACTCGAGCAGGGCTTCGTGCGTGCCGCGAGGCGGAGCGATGCGGTAGCGATGCACCGCCTCCAGCAGATTCAGCAAACCTACCCGGTTCTTCGTCACCTGATCCAGCCAGCCGGTCAACTCTTCGTTGCGGCCTGCGTCCTCATTGCGGGAAGCGGAACCCAACGCCGCCTGCTTCCACAGCTTCGCCAGCATGGTGAGGAAGCTCAATCGCATCACGATCCGATCGGCCTCGTGAGCCAACTCGAAATCGGTGACGTCCGAGGCGCCTTCGAGCATCTCGCCCTCGAATCCGTCGGAGGCCGTGTCGTGAAACGTGACGTTCTCATAGGCCGCACTGAACAGGTCGTCCGAATCCACGAGGTCGTCGTCCACGGCCTCCGGCTGGTCGTCTTCCTCGGAAGTCTCTCGGCTCAACCGGAACTGCGGCACTTCCCAGTTGTCCTCCGCGTTCGCCTCCAGGTAGTCGAGGAATTTCCGCGACAGATCCCAGCGATCTTGCAGCGAAGACTGGCCGTCGGCCGGCTGCTCCTCCGTCGGTGAGTCCGGCTCCCACAACTCGTCCATCCATCGTAGCGCCAGATCGTGAAACGTGTAGTTCTCTTCGACCAGCGGGATCTGCTCCGCCTGGCCGAGCCATTGCACCAGCAGGGCCATCGCAGCCACGGCGTCGTGCTGCTCGAAGAGCGCTTCGACGACCAGGGCATAGGCCTTCGCCGAACGGAACCGTTCGACCTCGCCCTGCCAGAACGCGATGTCGCCGGCGGCCGTACCGGCCTCTTGCCACGCACGCAATGCGTCCGACACGTGATCGGCCGACTCGCGCGTCTCCCGGCCGGAGATCCCCTCGATCAGACTGACCTCAAGACTGCCGAACTTGTCCCACCACTGGCCCAGCTTTCCGAGATTCTCGGAGAGGGATTCCCGCAAGGCGTTATTTCCCGCGGCCGCGGCTTCCTTCTCGGCCCGAACGTAGAGATCGAAGATCTCGCCGATCAGATCGATCAGTTCCTCGACGCGGTGGTCCGGGATGCTGTTCTCCACGGCGGGGAAGAGACTGTACTGGGCACCGAAACCGAGGATATTCCAAGGGTCGACCAGGGCCCCGCACTCAACGGCCCGGTGCAACATCTGCTGAATCTCGGGCAGCATTGAGGCCGCCTCTTCGAGCTCGCCCCGATCGATCCGGACGTGTGCGAGGTTGATGTGGCAGTGGATGTCGCACTGCATTCGGGCCGAGGCG
>JAAELW010000069.1 GCA_024226235.1 bacterium | reverse complement strand
TTCCCCACCGCGGCGGCATCTGGTCATCGTAGGTGTCGAAGCCGCGGGCCAACCCGGATTCCCGTTCCAGCACGACGGTACCCACGAAGGCTGCTGTCTCGAACCCGGCGCTGCGCATCTGCTCGGCAAGTGTCGGGTGGTCCGCTTCGAGTCGAAAGATGGTGTTGTGGCGGACACCGTGGAAAGGGGGATCGAGAGCCGTCATCAGCGAGGAGTGGGACGGGAGCGTGATGGGTGTCGGTGAGACCGCAGCCTCGAAGCGCACACCCTTCGTGGCGATACCGTCGAGCGTCGGGGTCTGCGCCCCCTCTTTCCCATAGCAGCCCAACTGGTCGGCGCGGAGCGTGTCGATCGTGATGAGGACCACCCGCTCGGGCCCCCGGCTGCAGGCGCTGGTTGCGAGGCCGATCGTCAGAAGCAACGAGGAGAGTAGGAGCTGAACCCGGAGGTGGCGCGACGACGCCACGCATTGGGGCTCCGAGCTGGGTTCTGAAGGTTCTCGCATCCGGGCTCCCGGGTCGGGCGGCATCGCCCAGCGAACCACGCAGTATACGAAAGGCGCTGGACGGAACCCAAGCGAAAACTGCTACAGATCGTCTTTCTGATCTCTCGCAACCGGAACCATCTGGCTATGCTACGAACCTCTCTGGTCCCGACGCCGACGCGGCTCGATCCCGATCTGCCCGGAGTCGTCCGTCGCCCGGGAGTCCCATCATGACGCGAACTCGTTTGCCTGCTGTGTTGCTCTGCTTCTTCTTGTCGGGATTTGCGGCGCTCCTGTACGAGACGGTCTGGGTGCGCGAATTCGCCTTCGTCTTCGGCACCTCCGATCTCGCCGTCGCCACCGTGCTTGCAGCCTACATGGGGGGGCTCGCCGCGGGCGCTGGTCTGGCGGGGAGGATCGCTCCCCGGATCCGCCGCCCGATCCTGACCTACGCCATTCTCGAACTCGGCATCGGGCTCAGCGCATTGGCGGTTCCCTACGCCATCCAGGCGTCCACCGGGTTGCTGGTCGCTGGCTTCGGGGGTACCGGCGCTCTGCCTGACGCGGGCGGGCTCACCCCGACCCTGTTCTATCTCGTCTGCTCGTTCGCGATCCTGCTGGTTCCGACGGCTCTGATGGGAGCGACTCTCCCGCTGCTCGCTCGCTACGCGGTCGAGAAAGACAGTCAGATCGGCAGTCGGATCGGGCTCCTCTATGCCACCAACACCTCGGGCGCAGTGCTTGGCACACTGACGGCGGCTTTCCTGTTGCTCCCCGAGCTCGGGCTGCGCGGGACGGTCTTCGCGGGGGTGGGCGTCAACCTGGTGGTCTTCGCAGTCGCTGCGCTCCTCGCGAGGGGACTGCCGACGCTTCCGGACCTCGCAACATCGGGGGAACACGGCGCGCGCACTCCCCGCCAGTGGAGTGCTCTGATCCTGCCCATCATCTTCTTCTCCGGGATGGTGTCATTCACGTATGAGGTGCTCTGGACCCGTCTACTCGGTCAGATCCTGGGTGGGAGCGTCTACGCCTTTGCCACGATGCTTGCCACGTTCCTGGTCGGGATCGCGGCGGGGAGTGCGGTCGGATCGCGGTTGGCGACAGAGCGCGACCGGGCAGCCCGATTCTTCGTGCTGACACAGCTCGGTGTGGCATTGCTGTCATACGCTGCTTTCTCGCTGATGGATATTCTCCCCCAGTTGGCGCAGTGGATCGGCGCCGGTGCGGTGGCTTCGACCCAAGGGGCGAACGTGCTGTTGAGCGGTGCGGCGTTGCTTCCGGCAGCTCTCTGTATCGGGGCCACCTTCCCGCTGGCGGTCCGGATCCTCGCCAGCCAGGAGGCGGAAGCGGGGCCGGCGAGTGCCCGGGTGTTCGCTTGGAACACCCTGGGTTCGATCATCGGCTCGGTGGGTGCGGGCTTCTTGTGGATCCCGGCGTTCGGCTTTGCCGGAACGCTCGGTGCGGCGACTGCCCTGAACCTTTCGCTCGCGGCATCGACCTGTTTCCTGTTTCTGCGCAAGAGGTCCGGGCTGTTGATGGTGGTCGCCGGATTGCTGGCGGGCCTGCTGCTTTCCCCTCCCAGCCCTCCGTGGCACCTGTTCCGCGCCTCTCCACTGGCCGTGCTTCCCAGCGCGGGCGATGTCTCCTTTTTTGGCGTCGGGCGAACCGCCACCGTGCTGTTGCTGGAGATCGGCGGACGCTGGCAGCTACGGACCAACGGGCTTCCGGAGGCGGTGATCCAGCGACGCGGGGGACGTCCCGCACCGCATCGGGGGGCTGCCTGGCTGGGTGTGCTTCCCGCGCTGGCGCGTCCCGATGCACGTTCGATGCTGGTGGTTGGCCTCGGGGGCGGGGTGGCGCTCGAGAACATTCCGGGAACCATGGAGCGGATCGACGTGATCGAGCTCGAGCCGGAAGTGGTCGCGGCCAACCGTGTGATCGCGTCCGAGAGGCTCCGCGATCCCCTCTCGGATCCCCGTCTGCGCCTCACCTCGAACGATGCGCGGAGCGCTCTGCGCCTGACCGAACGCCGCTACGACGCGATCATCTCCCAGCCCTCCCATCCCTGGACGGCAGGTTCCGCGCAGCTCTACACGGCCGAGTTCCTGGAGCTGGCGCATCAGCGACTGACTGCGGGAGGCGTCTTCGTGCAGTGGATGGGGCTCTCGTTCGTCGATCGCGAGCTGTTGGAGACGATCCTCGCGACCCTGCGGAGTGTCTTTCCCCACGTGCGTGTCTACCGTCCGCTGCCGTCGGAAGTCCTCTTCCTGGCTTCCGACCAACCCGTCGAGGTCGAGCCCCGGGTTTCGCAGCTCATGCAGCGCGCTGCATCCGATCTGGCGACAGTCGGGATCTACGGACCGGAGGACGTGGCGGCTGCACTCTTTCTCGACCAGACGGGAGTCGATGCGCTGGCCCACGGTGCTTCCCCCAATACGGATGACGACAACAGGATCGCGATGCGATCTCCCCGCATCCTCGGCGCGGCCCTCGGGGGTGACGGTGCCGACCTGATGCTCGTCAACCGGGATCCGTTGCTCGAGGATCGAGGCGTGTTGGACCGCGTTGCCCTGGTGCAACGGCTGCTCGCCGGCAACGAGATCGAACGCGCCCAGCGCATCGCCGGCGCGATCCGGGAACCCATTGCGCGGGAAACGGCACTCGGCCATCTGGCGCTTGCACGTGGAGCGCGGAGACGCGCGGCGGTGGCCTTCTCCCGGGTGCTCGCGAGGGATCCCTCGGCCCTCTCGGCGCGCGCTGGACTGGTTCGCCTGCGACGGAAGGCTCTGCTGGCCGGAGATCCGAAGGCGCTGCGTCTGGCCGCGGGTCTGGATGCTGGCGGTCTCAGCGTGGTCGAGGGATGGCGCGTCGGAGCCGAGGGGAATCAGGCGGAGCTCCGAGCACTGGAGGATCGGCTCACGCAGGTGCCGCCGCGGCACCCGTACCAACCGGATGCGCTGCGAATGCGGGCGGCATGGAGGTTGGAGAGCGGGGATCCGGAGCAGGCGCGGGTTGCACTCGAGCTGCTCGATGCTTTGATCCTGCTCGAAGGGGAAGCAGAGGATCTGATCTCGCGCGCCCGCGCGGCTGCACTTTCCGGCCATCCGCGGATCGCGATGCTGGACCTCTCCGAGGTCGTGGCGACGCTCGAGCAGAGCCGTTCCCAGGGACGCAGAGATGAGATCTCGAGGTTGGCCCGTTCTGCGCTGCAAGCGCTCAACGAGTTTCCCGATGATCCTCTCCGCCGTGTGGAGCGCGAAGAGCAACGCCGCAGACTCCGCGTGATCCTGACCACCGCGGCGAGCAGACGGTGAATACTGGAAGTCGGGTGGCCGGCCAGACCGGGGCGACTGATGGCCGGGCAGGCGCACGGGGATGGGTAATTGCCGCCCTGCTGTTGGCCTTTGCGTTGTCGCTTGGGATTCGCTCCCTCCAATTCGATCTGGCGTTCTCAGACGATGGAGCCGTTCGCCTCGCCCCGCATGATGCCAGCTATCACGCCCGCCGAGCGCTCTACAGCTTCGTGAACTTCCCGTCGGTCCTCATCTTCGATCCCTACATCGCGTATCCGGACGGGGCCCCGGTTCCGATCCCGCCGCTCTACGACTGGCTGCTAGCAGGCGTCGCGAGGATCTTCGGGCAGGACACTCTTACTTTCGAGCGAGTCGCGGCCTGGGCCTCACCTCTCCTCTCTGCGCTGACAGTCTTGCCCATCTTCGCGGTGGGTCGACGCCTGGGTGGTTCCGGGGTCGGGTTGGGGGCCGCCTTCCTGTTCGCACTGTTGCCCGCAAGCAGCAACCGCTCGGGGATCGGAAACCCGGATCATCACGCGGCCGTCGCATTGTTGGCTGCCTGCTGGCTCGCCTCGCTGATCGCCGAGGCGGTATCGGATCGAGACAGGCGCCGCCGGTGGCTCCACGCCGTCCTGCACGCTGCGGTGGTGGCAGCCATGCTGCTGGTCTGGAGCGGAAGCCTGCTCTACCTGGTCCTCGGCGAGGGGGCGCGTCTATTCGCCTCCACAGTGATCGGTCGCCACCCCGATCGTCTGATCGATCAGGGTGCGGCGGCTCTGCTGGTGGCGGGCCTGGTCGGGTCGTGGGTTGTGCTCACAGGGAATCCACTCGGTGGCCCATTTTCGACTACGGAACTCTCCTGGATGCACACCGTCGTCCTGGTCGCGCTCGCACTGCTGGCGGCGAGCATGGCGGCGCTCGAGGTCTTTCGTCCCCAGCCGATTGCCTGGCGGCGGCTGCTGCGGGTCGCGGTGGTGGGGTTGCTGATCGTTCTGCCACTGCTTTCGTTCGATGAGCTTCGCGAGCCCCTTGCATCCGGGACGGGGTTCTTGGCGAAACAGGACGTCTGGGCGGCGCTGAATATCGAGCAGCAACCGCTCTTTTCATCGTCGCCGGGCAGGCTTCCGGCGACGACGTTGTTTGGTGGGTATGCATTCCTGATTCCGTTGGCACCCCTGCTGGTCGCCCTCCGGTGGCGCGGAAGTCGCTTGCCGGAAGCCCTCTTCGTGATGCTCGCATGGACGACATTGCTCGGTCTGCTCACGCTAGACCAGGTTCGCTATGCGATGGATTTTGCCGTCGTTGGATCGGTGGTGTTTGCGTGGAGCCTGGCCGATCTGAAGACGAGGATCACTCCATGGCTTCCGGGCTCCGGGGTGGCGACGGCTGTCGTGGTCGGGTTGGGGGTAGCGCTGTTGGCGCCACCCCTGGCTCTGCACAAAGGCGGTTTGATCAGGGCTCTGAAGCGCCCGGCCTCCGCCAGGGCCCAGATCTCTCCGAGCGAGTTGGTGCGCCGCTTTGGTGAGGAGATCCGACGCGTGACTCCCGAGACCTCCGGTTATCTGGATTCGGAGCTCCTTCCCGAGTATGGCCTGCTCGTTCCTCCGAGCCTCGGCCATACCCTTCTCTACGCCGCCCGCCGCCCGGTGCCCGCCAACAATTTCGGTCCCTATCTCGATCCGGAGAAATACCATCGGGCATCGGAGTTCTATCAGGTCTCGACCGAGGCCGCGGCGGTAGCGATTGCCGAGCAGCTCGGTGCGCGTTACGTGGTGACGCGGCCGCGAGGCGTCGCGGGCAAGAGCCCCGGTGCATTTTTTGCGCAACTCCACATAGGCGATGGTGCCGCGACCGCGGGGCGCGCTGCACTCGAGCACTTCCGGCTCATCGCCGAGGCGGGCGGGAGCCCCGCACTCGCCAGAAGGCGGCGGCCCATTCCCCTCAAGCTCTTCGAACGGGTCCAAGGCGCCGTGCTGGAGGCGCGAGGCGAGCCGGGTGAGTTGTTGGCGGCGGAGGCGAAGATCACCACGCCGGGCGGGCGGAAGATCCGCTATCGCGCTGTCTCCAGGGTCGGCTCTGACGGTCTGGCCCGGATCCGGGTTTCCTACTCGACCGATCGAACAACGCCCGTTCGAGCCGCCGGCCCGTACTCGGTCAGCCTCGCTGAAGCCCGCTGGCAGGTTCCGGTTTCGGACGCAGCCGTGCGCGAGGGCCGGGTGCTCCGCGTTTCGCCTCCAAGGGCAGCAGGGGAAGGGTCGAACGCGCTACCTGGGTTCGCGGAATAGCCCCAGCGCAGCACGCACCGAGGGGGCCTGGGGGTACTTCTTGGCCAGCTTGCGCGTGAGGCGAAGGGCTCCGGAATCCTCCCCCCTCAAGCTCATCGCCCAGGCCTGCTGTAGCGAGCGCGCCGGCCCCGCATCCGGCGGCGAGAAGGAATCTCCCGCCGCTGAAGGCGCAGCCGCCTGGGCAGCCAGGAGTAGCGTCAGGTTGCGGCCGACATCGGTTTGCCTGGGAGGCCCGGCACGGTAGGCCGAGAATTCCAACAGCAGACGGTCGGTCTGGTTGATCGGTCCGGCGGGGAGCACCGAGCGGATCTGTTCAGCGCTCGCGATCCACCGCATCAGCGGGTTCTGCGGGTTGGCGAAGCCTGGCGCTTCGAGGACGAGCTGTGTCGGAAGCGGAGCCGGGGCGCCGGGGCGTTCATGCATTGGACAGTTCGACGCGAGCATGAAGATCGAGCTGGGTGGGCCGAAGAAGACTTCCAGTTCG
>JAAELW010000068.1 GCA_024226235.1 bacterium | reverse complement strand
ACGTTTTGGAGATTCCTGTAGTTCCAGTCGGTGAAGCTACGGTATGCAACCTCGAACCCCGCTGGAAGGAACACAGATGGCCGCCGAAGTCTTGGTCTCCGACTGCGCAGAGGGTGTGGTCACGCTGACTCTCGACCGCCCCCGACGCAAGAACGCGCTCTCGATTGCGCTGCGCGACGAAATCTCGGACCGCCTTGCGGAACTCGCCGGTGACGACGCGGTTCGCGTGGTGGTCATCACAGGGTCCCAAGGCATGTTCTCGGCCGGCTTCGACCTGAAGGAGTTCTCGCAAATCGGAGAGCGCGAGATGGCCGACCGCATCTGGGCCTCGAGCGACCGCTTCCACCGCACCGTGCTCGAGTTTCCGCTCCCCACCCTCGCATCGGTAAACGGTCCCGCCCTCGCGGGCGGCTTCGACCTGGCCCTGATGTGCGATCTACGGATCGCGTCGTCGGCAGCATCCTTCGCCCACCCCGAGGTCTCTTTCGGCACCGTCGCCTACGGCCTTCTCCACGATCTGTTGGGCGGTTCCATCGCGCGCGAGCTGGCCCTCACCGGACGCCCGATCAGCGCAGACGAGGCATTGGCACGAGGTCTGGTGACCCAGATCGTGCCGGTCGAAGACTTGCCCGCCGCAACCCAGGAGCTCGCACGGAGCGTGGCCGCCCGACCTCGCGACGTCCTGATGAGCGACAAGCGCAAGATCATCCGCCGCTCGAACAACCGGATCCTTGGAACCCTCGACCTGTAGCCCGAGCGTGCATTCCCTCGACGGCCGGGTCGCCGCCATCACGGGTGCCTCCTCGGGAATCGGGGCCGTCGCGGTACGATATGCAGGGGAAACCGATCGGCTGCTTCTTGCCGCAGCCCGGAGTGGTTCGGCTCAGGGCTGCGTGGGGACGAATCCGGGGAAGAACTGCTGGATCGGGAAGGGCTGGTGCAAGGGACGTTTCGGTGAGAAGGGTTCTGCGCCGGACGGGCAGTTCTCCTCCGTGATCCGGGGCGCCTTCTGCTGGTCTGTCGCGAGCCTTCCCCCGAGGTGTCGGTAGATCTTCGGCGGCTTCGTCTTCCCCTTCGGGCCCCAGTTTCCCTTGCTGTTTCCCCACTTGCACGACTGGTGTCGGTCGGAGTAGTCGTGTCGTTTGCAGAACCTCAGGAAGGCGACCAGGGCGACGTCCTGCTCTCGTCTCGAGGTTGCCTCGGTTACGCACGGATCGTACGGGGCACGGCAGCCGGCCTTGGACGAAGAGCGGGACCTGCATTGCGCCGCAGCGTCCGAGCACTGCTGGATCGCCTCGGAGTACTGGCCCCAGACGATCTCGCGGATCCTCGACCCGACGACCTCGTCAGCGGGTCCGAGGGGCACGCGGCTGAGTGGCATCTTCTCGAGCGTCCGCTCGGCCCAGTCCTTTGGCCAACCGCTCATCCCACGGCACCGCTCGGCTTGAGCGCTGGTCGGGGCGACCAGAAGCGCGGCCAGCAGCAGCCCGGGAGCGACCCGGCTAGAGATCCGGAATTTCCGCATCGACGCGACTCTTCTCCTGCTGTGCCTGGTAGGCGTCGGCATCGAGCTTCGAGGTCTGGCGCTTCCCGTCACGCTCACCGTAGGCGTCCGCGTAGGTGACTATCATCTCGCCCACCGAGTCCTTCACAGAGCCCGGCACGAGGTGGACGATGAGCTGCCTGCGGCAGGAGGGCGGCGGGTTGCTCTTCCGAAGAAAGCATGGATGTTTATTGATCGTGCTCCTGGGGCCGGGGATGCCGAGTGTTCCGGCTTCGTCCCAGAACCAGGCCAGTGCCTGCCCCTCGTCGAGGGTGGGGGGGCCATAGCGCTTCAGGAGCGAGGCCCGGACGGGTTCGCGCTCGGGGCTGGGCCGGAGCGTCCGCTTGCGAAAGATCGACACGGCGGTGTTGTCATTGGGCGGTCCCAGGAACAGGACCCTGACCTCTTCTCGAGGGCCAATCCCCATCACTTGATCCATCGGGTCAGAGGAGGTGCCCTGACTCTCGGATCTCATCATGATGACGTAGGGGGCGACCTTCGCGAAGGCCTGCTGACCCTCCTTGCGGGTCACCTTCACGGAGAGGCGCTTGCCGTCTTGCTTCACGCCCGCGTTCGCCTCCAGTGCGGTCTGCACCTCGTCGGGGGTCATCCCCAGCGAGATGCCCAGGACCGAGATGTCCCCACTTCGAGAGTTCGGCGGGTTTCCCGGGTCCTCCGCAGCCCCCGCGTTCGCGAGCGCCAGGACGAGACCGATTGCGGGCAGGGTCGAGAATCGATGGGACAAGATCAGTTCCTCCGGGCAGATGAGAGGCAAGAATAGCTGGCCCATATTGCCGGCGTGGGTGCATGAATGGTCGAGGAGAATCGCTCGGATAGGCGGGCCCTGGCTGCCCGACGACTCGCTGGGTAGGTGATGAGCCCCAGGGTTCGAGACCTTGGGGCCCCGAGTCGCGCTCGCGTTGACACAACCCGCCCGGAGTCCCGCATCCCTCTGGGAAGGGGGCCAGAAGGAGCTGCTTGTGCAGCTGCGTTTCGCCCTCGTTGTTGTCGTCGTGATCGCCGGCCCGGCTATTCTGTGTAACCAACCCGCCTTTGCCAACGCAAAGAGACCATGGACAGCATGAACCGACGCTCCTTCGTGCGCAGCTGTGTGCAGCTCGCTGGTCTCGCCGCGACCGGCTCTCTGCTCGGCGGCACGAGGGTCCTCGCCGCGAAGCGCGACTTCGATGGGATCGAGAAGTCGCGTGCGGAATGGCAGAAGCTCCTGCCCCCGAACGTGTATGGCGTGCTCTTCGAGGAGGATACGGAGCGCGCCTTCTCCAGCCCCCTGAACGACGAAAAGCGGGAGGGTGTCTTCCTCTGCGCCGCGTGCAATCTGCCGCTCTTCGCGTCGGCGACAAAGTTCGACAGCGGCACGGGTTGGCCGAGCTTCTGGGCGCCGATCGAGGGCCGCGTCGAGATCAAGAAGGACTATCGGTTGATCCTGCCGCGCACCGAGTATCACTGCGCGCGCTGTGGCGGGCACCAGGGCCACGTGTTCGAGGATGGTCCGAAGCCCACCGGCCAGCGCTGGTGCAACAACGGGCTGGCTCTCCGGTTCGTGCCCGATGGAGAAACGCTCCCGGAGCTGCGGGTATGAGCCCCGGAGAAGGAGCCCGGCCGAAGCGCCGCACGTGGTTCATGTGTGGGGCGACGACCCTGGGCCTGATCCTCTCGGTCGTCGCGTATGCGGCGTCGGGCGATTCGGGAAACGCGACGTCGCGACCCTCTCAGAATCCGACGCCCGTCACCGTCGCGACGGCCACCTTTGCGGGGGGGTGCTTCTGGTGCATGGAGCCGCCGTTCGATGCGCTCGATGGGGTCGTCTCCACCACCTCGGGCTACATCGGCGGGCACGTCCGCAACCCGACATACAAGCAGGTCTCCGCCGGTGGCACCGGTCACGCCGAGGCCGTTCAGGTGATCTACGATCCGAGCAAGGTCGGCTACCCCGAGCTGCTCGAGATATTCTGGCGCAACATCGATCCCGTGGCGGTCGACCGGCAGTTCTGCGACCACGGCGATCAGTACCGCAGCGCGATCTTCACCCACAACGCCGAGCAGGCGAAACTCGCTGAGGCTTCGCGGGCGTCGCTCGCATCGTCCGGAAAGTTCGCTGCGCCGATCGCCACGCAGGTCGTCGCCGCAAGCGAGTTCTGGCCCGCCGAGGACTACCACCAGGACTACTACCGGAGGAATCCCGTCCGCTACAAGTACTATCGTCACAGCTGCGGCAGGGATGCGCGGCTGGAGGCGATCTGGGGCGAAGCCGGCTGATCCCTGAGCTCGACGAACGAACAGCGCTCAGCTCAGCGAATCGACATCCACCAGCTCGATGTCGCCGCCGACTTCTGATTTGGTAGAGTTTGAACCCATGGCAATTTCGCTCGTGTTGGATCATGAGAACGCGATTGGTACGGCGATTTGTACAGGCAGCCTGACCTTGGACCAACTCTCAGGCTACCTGGATGAATGGGCTGCCTCTGGGTGTTACTACTACGACGAGCTGTTTATTGGGCTTGGAATTGATCTGGCCGACTTCTCGTTCGCGGACCTACTGAAGCATGCCGGGAGGGCCGAACCCTTCAAGGCGATGTGCCCCAAGGGAGGCCGCAATGCATTTGTTCTGGATGACGGCCCGGCCAAGCAAATGGGAGAATTTTGGGCAGCCGCCATCAGGGTCGGTGCAACCACCGGGGAGAGACGAGTATTCAGTACGGAAGTCGAGGCCCGAGCCTGGCTGGCTGGACCCCGTAGTCACTAGAGGACGTTAGGTCTGACCTGACCCCATCTTTCCCGTCGCTCCCGCAGGGACGCTACCTGACAGTTCGTACCGTATCGGACTCTGCGCCAAGCCCACGGGCTCGCCTCCCCCTCGCGCCCTATGCCGAGAGCCGCCTTGGGAGTGCGAGGCCCGCAAGGCCAGCATCTTTCGCAATCGGCGCCTGAGCCAGGTCCCCGACACGGAGAGTCCGGCGACACGTCTTCGATTCATGCACCAACGCCGGCACGCGTGGTCGACGCCTACGTCGCGGGGCAGCCTTCTTGCGCCTTTTTTGCCACGTAGGGGCCTCCGGCCCCACTTCCCGATTGCCCGGGATAGTTGAGGCGGTAAGTCCGCCCACTTCCTGAGGCGAGGAGGAAATCCATGTACCGCGTGACCCCGTTGCTGATCCGAAGGCTCTCGATCCTGGCTTTGGCCTCGTTCGCCCCAACCAAAGGGAGGGTCCGAATGCGACTTCTGGCTGCAGCACTATTGACCGGACTGGTCGCCCTCGGCGTGGCCGGCTCGGCGAGCGCCGCTCCCATGCTGTCCCTTTACTGGTCCTACACGACCGGAACGGGAGCCACGGGCGGGTCGATCATCGATGCGAACGTCGGTGATGTCCTCACCCTGGATGTCGTCCTCGAAATCGATTCCGCGGGCTTCACGGGTGCCCAATGGGATCTCGTCGGAAGCGCTGGTCTCACGGCAGACGCGAACTCGCTTATTCCCGGCGGGGGTGGACCCCCCGAGTGCCCCATGCCGCCGCATATCGCGCCAGGGTCGTGCTTCAGCTCAACCTTCAAGGCGTTCCATGCGCTCGCGGTGGGCGTGGTGGATGCCGGCTCGAACACGACCGGCTACGACGTGGCGGGCCTTGACGCCGAGATGATTCCCCAGACGATGACGATTGGGCGTGGCGTATTCCATGTCACCGCGGGCGGCAACCAGAGCGTCTCGACGTCCTCCCCCTTAGTAACGGATAGCTCCTTCTTTGGTAGCACCGCGCCTACCTTCACGGCCGACATCTTGGTCCCGGTCCCGGAGCCGGCCACCATCGGCTTGATCGGCCTCGGCCTGCTGGGAATGGCTGCTCTCGGAAAGAAGCCCAAGGCCTCTTCTCGCGCCTAACCCTGGAGGCTGCAGGCGCTCGCGTTCCAGCAGCTGGGCGATATCGAATGATGGAGACAGGCTCCCGTTCAGGTCTCGCCACGAGGGGCGGCCGGCAGCGCACGGCTCGCAGCGGGCTCACGTTTCGTCTCGAGCGGCCTGTGCGCCAGCACCGCGAGGGGCAATGCCCGGTCGGCAAGTAGTCGACGGAAGAGCTACTACCCGGTCATCGAGGCGTTGGTGCATGAATGGTCGAGGGGAATCGCTCGGATAGGCGGGGCCTGGCTGCCCGACGGCTCGATGGGCCACGATCCCCGCATGAAATCTAGAGTCCATCCGTCTTCGATTCATGCACCAACGCCGGCGGGTGGCGGATGAACTCGGTGCTGGTCGGGCCGGGGAGATTCGAACTCCCGACCTCCTGAACCCCATTCAGGGCGGCGGATGAGAATTCGGTTTCCTGCGCGCTCTCAAATATCTGTTTTGGCGGGACAATTCTGATCGTGCGAGACCGTCTGTAGAACTGCCCTTCGGCTGAGGAAGCACTAAGGAAGCATCAGGAAGGATAAAGCAGAGCGTCGATTTCCTGCGTTCCGGTGCCGCCGTGCCACGGCCCGAGGCAGCGGTGTCGGACCCCCTGTTCACCTGTCGCCTTCCGAGATGCCATTTACGCCCTCCTCAGACCACGCCCTTGAGAGATGCGCACTTCCCCCAGCTCCCATTGGCTCCTCCGCTCCCTGCTGGGACGCGTGGGATTTGGTTCCGCGGCCCTGCTTCCCCCGGCCTCGTCAATTCCGTTGTTGCGGGAGCAGCTCGTGTTGGGGGTTCGTTCGATCCGCACGCTGCTCCTCTGCTGCGTCATGTTGGCCCCTGTTGCGGCGTCCTCGATCACCTACCAGATCAACGAAACGATCGGCTCCAACGGGAGCGTTACTGGCTTCATCGAGACGGATGGAACGCTCGGCAACATGGTGTCCGGCTCGACCCACTTCATCGACTGGAACATCATCCTGTCAGCAAGCGGCGCGGTGGCTCTCTTTGGTCCATTGAGTGGAGACAACTCAGTTTTCATCCAGACGGGTCAGTTCTTTACGGCGACCCCAACTCGGCTGACTTACGGCGTTGTAGGCGGCTCGAGCATCAGTGACTTCCAGTTCTGTCTTTCCACCAGCACATGCGACGCATCAACGCCCCGGTGGACCGTCAGGACGTTCGGGTCGCACGCCGTGCAAAGCCTCCAGCAGGTCGGAATCCCCGGAACCCTTGACCGATTTGAGAACTATTCGGCCCCGCACAGCTTCGTATTTGTTCCCGAGCCGGGGCTCGCAGCCCTGCTCGCCATTGGATCGATCGCCTGTTCCGTCGCTTTCCGCCGTCGTCGCCTCACTGGCCTCGGATTTACTGTGGTACCTCGGCTGATATTCCCTCGACGCGGTCTGTGAAGACCTGCGCGGGACAGCGGAAACACCGCTCTGACGAATCCACCCTACCCCTCCGCGCGTACTGGCCGCGAAAGCTTAGAACGTGGCGAGCGCCACCCATATCCACGCCTAGTTTTCTCCGCGTGGGGTGGAGGAAATGGGGGTTAAGTCCCGCCGTTGGCGACGCGCGGGGTGACATTTGCTCGTTTGGACTACCATTACCCGGTATGCGCTTTCTCCACCGCTGCTTCATCGTCTTGGTCGTCGGTCTCTGGTCATCTGGCATGTCTGCCTTGCCTGTTTCGGTCGATTCGCTGCTGGGCACGTACGCACCCGGTGGCATCGAGAAGCGCTCAATCTCGCTCGAAACACCTTCCAACGCGATCGCGTTCTGGCTGCGGATCAATTTCTATTCGCCCGGTGCCTATCAACTCGAGATCCGCTTTCCGGGCCTCGACGTGGACCCCATTCAGTCCGCCGGAGCACCTGCCGTCGTGTGGATGGGGCGGATCGGCGTCTTCACGACTCCCGGTGATCAGTTTTCCGTCGAGATCGAGTTCACCTCGATCCATCTCCCCGTCGATATGGTTTACGCCCAAGGAACCTTCCTCATCCCGGAACCTTCGACGTTGACCCTCCTGGGAACCTGCCTCACGGGACTGGTAGTCCGGCGGCATCGTGCCGAGGCACCTCGTTGCGGCTAATCCGCTGTCCGACATTGGTTTGAGCGTGATTCGCACTGGAGCTGCGCAACGCAGATACTAACGGCGTGGCCGTGGCTCTAGGGTGGAGCGTGACTCCCGGGCTGATCTCCCGTTGCGAGACCTCCGGCCCGATCCACCCGGACAGCTTCTCCCGGGCCTGGTGTTCTTCCTGAACTGAGTGGCATCTTCGTTCACAGGAGCTGTGAGCAATCTGCCCGGGCCTCACATCACCTAGCGGACAAGCTGAATCGTGCCTGTTGCCGAGCCGGTCACAATGCTGGTGCCGCCTTTGAGGGTGGGAGCACGCACCCCGCCGCTGTCGAGGCCCACCCCGAACGTCTGAATATGGCGCGCGGCATCGGCGGGGTCCGCCGTGCTGGCACCCACGCGCAGCTGGACGATCTCGTAGCCAGCGAAGCCCAGGGTTTCGCGAATCGAATCCGCCTGCACGCGAAAAGCCTTCAGGGCGGCCTCGGTCATCTGCTTCACCGCCTCTTCCCTTTGTTCGAGCGAGGGGGAGTATCCGACGGATTGCACTCGGAGCCGTGATTGCAGGATGGCGAGAAGCCCGGTCAAGGCTCCCGAGTCTGAACTCGTCACGAGTACCTGCTGGGTGACGCCGAATTCCTTAGGCTGATCCCGGGGAGTCCGCTCCCAGGTCTGGTAGTTCGCCGTGCGCGCGCTCACGCCATCGAAGGCCGCGGCCTGCCCAAAGGTCCAATCTGCCAGGCGATTGGCCTCGTCAGCGGCGACCGCGAACTCGGTGGCCGATGCCTGGACGGTGAGTAGCGCGGTCATCAGCTCGTTCTGGACGGTCGTCTGGGCCCCGGCGCTCAGCATGACCCGATCGCGCATCTCGATCGGCGGATGCTCGTTCCACTGTGCGATCCCCGGGTTCGCCCAGCCCGCTAGGAGCAACGCCAACCCGACGCTCTGCATCCGTCCCATTTACATGGGATCGGCCGACCCCTAGCCCGGGTTGAGCGCCGTTCCCACCCCCGAGATCCGAGCCGGGAGCCTCGGCGCGGAGGTCGCTGCCCTCGCTTGGGTAGCACCCGTCTCTGCCCGCCTTCTGGCAGCACCCGTCTCTGGCAGGGGGCCAGGGGCTGCCCCATCTCCTCGCCGAGGCCTCGGCGAGTTGCCACGAAAGCGCTCCGATGGTCACCTATAGAGCGTCGGAAGCTTCCAAGGAGCACTGAATGCGGGTTTCTCTAATACTTCTCCTCTTCCTGGCAGGTGCCGCTGCGCCCGCACGGGCCGCCCTGATTCGGGTCGACTTCGTTGGCGAGGTTCGGATCCTCGAGTCTCGGGCACCGACTGCCTTCTCGGTGGGTGATCCGGTCGCGGGTTCGTTCGTCTTCGATACCGGCACCCGTGGGACTGTACGTCGGCAGAACATTCTGGACAAGGACGGCTCTTCGCTAAGAGACAGTTCTTGGTTCTAACCTAGGCCGCCCTTGCGGCCAGGTACTCCTTCTTCCTCTTCCTCATGGTACTCATCTTGATCTTCTCTCGCTCCGAGACCACCGCGGTTCTCCGACCGAAGTAGGCATCCGCAGGCGTCACGTTGTCGAGCGCCTCGTGATAGCGCTCGTTGTTGTAGTAGGCGACGAAGTCCCGCAGCGCAGCTTCCAGCTCCCACGGGAAGTAGAAGTGCTGCAGCTTGACCACGTTCTTCATCGTCCGGTGATAGCGCTCGATCTTGCCCTGCGTCTGCGGGTGGTATGGAGCCCCGCGAGTGTGATCCATGCGGCGTTCACCCAGGTACTCCTGGAGCTCACTCGACAGGTACGCAGAACCGTTGTCGCTGAGAAGCCTGGGCCGGTGCTTGACCGGCACCTGGTCAACACCCGTGATTGCGATCGCCTCATCGAGGGTTTGGGTGACGTCAGTGGCGCCCATGGTTGGGCTGAGCCTCCACGCAATGATGTAGCGAGAGAAGTCATCCAGCACGGTCGAGAGGTAATACCAACCCCAGTTGATGATCCGGAAGTACGTGAAGTCGGTCTGCCACATCTCGTGGACCCGGATCGTCGGATGCTTGAACGTATCCGAGGCCGTCATCAGTACGTAGGCCGGGCTCGTGATGAGATCCGCCTTCTTCAGGATGCGATACACACTCGATTCCGAGACGAAGTAGCGCTCATCGTCCGTGAAACGACACGCCAGCTCTCGCGGTGAGAGATCCGTGCGCTCGAGCGCCAGATGGAGCACCTGGTCCTCGATCGCCTTGGGAATCGCGTTCCAACGCGGCCGAGGAGCTGGTTTCTGGTCGTGAAGCCCGTCGAAGCCCTCCGCCTGATACCGCTGATACCAGCCGTAGAACGTGCTTCGGGGCACTCCGAGCTGGCGCAGGGTCGCCCGAACAGGCAGATCGGCGTCTTCTACGAGACGGATGATCTCCATCTTCTCCGATGCCGTCCGTCTCATGTGCCTTCCTCGTCGCCAAGACCCGTCAGACTTTTTT
>JAAELW010000067.1 GCA_024226235.1 bacterium | reverse complement strand
TCGAGGATCAGGCACAGCCCCTGCCAGCCCGCGGCCCGGGCCCGGGCGTCGAGGGCTTTCAGCTCGCTTCGGGCATCGTTCAAGAAGCGCGTGAAATGTCGGGCCACGCTGGCTCGAACCTGCTGGCGGAAATCCGCGCGGGTTTTCATCTCGAAGGCTAGCTTTGCGGGTCCACCGGCGATCTCGATCTTGCTGAGCTCGAGATCGGTTGCCGTCAGCCAGTGCCACAAGCGACCCAGAAAGCCGGAGTCACCGGCGCTCTGGGGAGCGCCTTCGGCATGAAGCACGGCGCGCTCGGCTGCATCGACCAGAACCGCGATCACGTCCGGCAGGTCGATCGACTGCCTCAGGTCGAAGGCGTCCTCGGCATCGACCCGGGCGACCAGAAAACCGGGTTTCTCGGGCTCTCCCCGAAGATGGGCTTCCAGGCGGCGCAGCTCCGTGGACTTCCCGGAGCCCGGCAATCCGCTAATCAGCTGCCGCGTGGGCCGATCCGAGAGCTCGATAGGGGCCGCGAGACGTTCGACCCAGGAGACCCCACGGATGGCGAGACCGTCTCGGTTGTCAAAGTCGACGTTGCGCTGGTCGTCGGGCGCCAGAGGCTCATCACGACACGAAGCATACAGCCGGCGCCGGGTCTGGATGTCCATCCGCTGATGATAAGACATTTCCGCCCTTCCGACTCACGTCATCCGACACTTCGCCTACCAGAGCGAGCCAGATGTCCCGTCCACGGGTTGAAACCCGTGGCTATCCGATGGCACCCCTCCGGGGTGCGGGGATGGGGGGCGCCGCCCGTCCACGGGTTGAAACCCGTGGCTATCCGATGGCACCCCTCCGGGGTGCGGGGAT
>JAAELW010000066.1 GCA_024226235.1 bacterium | reverse complement strand
GCCTTCGCCCAACTGCAGTTCGCCGGGGATACCCAGGCCCCGGCCCATGGCGCCCTTCTCCAGCTCGTCCAGGAACGCGCCACCCTGATCCGCCAACACCTGCTGTTCTTCGAGCTGGAATGGGTCGCGGTCCCGGAAGAGCGGGTCACGGAGCTGCTGGCAGAGCCGGTTCTCGCGAAGCGCAACCACCTGCTCGAATCGCTTCGTCGCTATCGGCCCCATGTCCTGTCGGAACCCGAGGAGCGCATCCTCGAAGAAACCGCGAATACCGGGGAACGGGCCTGGAGCCGGCTCTTCGACGAAATCCTCGGGGGGGCGCGCTTCTCGGTGACACTCGACGGAGAGGTCCGGGATCTTTCCGAGGAAGAGGTGCTGGCGCTCCTGTACGACGCGGACCGCGACC
The DNA here is from genome assembly GCA_024226235.1 of bacterium. Taxonomy (GTDB): domain Bacteria; phylum Myxococcota_A; class UBA9160; order UBA9160; family UBA6930. Next base: position 5,003 of record JAAELW010000066.1, on the reverse strand, counting down.
ATCGCCGAGCTGCGGCCAGCGGCCTGACAGCGGGGCTGAAGCAACACTCCCGCGTGCTGGCCTACATCTTCAACACGCTCGTACAGGACAAGGCAGCCCAGGACCGCATGCGCAGCTACGAGGATCCGATCCAGGCGCGCAACCTGGCCAACGAGATCGAGGGTCCGGCGGTGCGCGCACTGCTCGATGCATGCCAGGCCGGCTACCCGATGGTCCAGCGCTACTACCGGCTGAAGGCGAAGCTGCTGGGCATGGAGACGTTGGAGGACTGCGACCGGTATGCTCCGGTAGGCGAACCCCAGGGTGAGCGCAGTTTCGACGAAGCCCGACGCATCGTTCTGGACGCCTACGCCGACTTCTCACCGGAAATGGCGGAGCTGGCTGCGCGCTTCTTCGACGAGGGTTGGATCGATGCGGAGCTGCGCGAAGGCAAACGCGGTGGCGCATTTTCCGCCTCGACCCTCCCAGCGGTGCATCCCTACGTGATGCTCAACTACACCGGCAACCTGCGCGACGTGATGACCGTGGCTCACGAGCTGGGCCACGGCGTCCACCAACACCTGGCGCGTGAGCAGGGGCTCTTCGAACAGGGCACACCGCTCACCACCGCAGAGACCGCGAGCGTCTTCGGCGAGATGCTGGTCTTCCGTCGACTGCTGAAGGAGCAGAGCGACCCGAAAACCCGACTGACCCTGCTCTGCGGCAAGCTCGAAGACGCATTCGCGACGGTCTTCCGCCAGGTGGCGATGACCCGCTTCGAGGAGACCCTGCATGCGGCCAGGCGCAGCGAGGGAGAGCTGGCCATCCCACGCATCAACGAACTCTGGCTGACGGCCAACCGGGAGATGCTGGGCGACGCGGTAGAACTCACCGATGACTATGCCTGGTGGTGGCTCTACATCCCCCACTTCGTGCACTCGCCCTTCTATTGCTACGCCTACGCATTCGGCGAGCTGCTCGTGCTGGCGCTGCTGCGGCACTACGACGAAGAAGGCGACGCGTTCGTACCGCGCTACCTGGAGCTGCTGCGCGCCGGCGGCTCCGCTTCGCCGCCCGCTCTGCTCGCCCGCGTGGGCCTCGACATCACCGACCCCGCCTTCTGGCAGGGCGGCCTGGCCCTGCTGGAAGAGATGCTCAGCGAGGCGGAGGCCCTGGCAGACGCGTGAGGACGTCCCCGCCTGACCTCCTCACTCCAGCCGCTCGGCGGCCTCGATCCCGGTGGCAAGTGCGCTAGCGAGGCCAGCGCGTGGGGCCCGTGCCCGGACGATGTGGGGACCGTCCTGCGGGTCTTCGTCGGGGAGTACCCCCGGGCCGGTGATGCGACGCACTGCGGGCCGGCTGTCCGCCGGCCGGATATCCGACGGGAGGAGATCCCGCAGACTCGCCCCTACCTCTTCATCGGCGAGATCCCAGTATTTGAGCGAAGCCTCGTCGGAGAGGTCGATGCGGATCGTCGTGTGCCCCGGCGCATGAAGCGTCCACACGTCGGTCGCACCAGATGCCGGCGGAGGGGTCTCGTGCAGGGCCAACGGCTCTTCGCTGGGCTCAGGGTGGGCAACTTCGAAGAACACGGCCATCTGCCGCGCGCCGTGCAGAGCCTTCCCGATGGGCTGTGTGAGGAGCACGGCGTCTGCGGCGGTCGTGCGCTCGCCGCTCGGTGCGACGTAGTGGACCGTTACCGCGGTGGCGGAACCCGTGGTATCGATCACCTCCCATCCAAAGCGGATCGGCAGGCCGGCAGCGAGGGCATCCACGAGAGCCACGCCCGCCACGAGTTCGCCAGGCGCCGCGGAAGAGACGGCGAGCTCCGCCACGCCGCGTCGCGAAGCGAAGACTTCGCGCCAACGTGTCGCAAGCCGGCGCCACCGCTCGCCAGCGCGTTGCGGCATGGAAACGGAAGCCAGGCGCTGCTGCACGGCGGTCATCGGCGGCTGCTTCTCGAGACCCAGGCCGCCTAGCAGACCCCGGACCTCCGGCGAGGCGACGCAGAGCGGTTGGTTCGCAAATTGGCCGCCCGCCCGTACCGCGGCCTCGAGCACCTCGACCTCACGGCCCAGAACCCGCAACCGGTGGGCAGCCGCCAGACCCACGACCCCTGCGCCGACGACGAGGACCCGCGTCACTTGCGCCGCGCGGCTTCCACGGCATCGAGGAGCGCCTGCGGACCGAATGGTTTGGGGAGAAAGACACCGCCGATGGCGTCGAGCCTGCGCTGATGGCTGGCTTCGAGTGGCTTGCCACTGGTCACGACGATGGCGGACTTCGGATCTTGCGCCCGGAGCACCTCGACGATCGCGAGGGCGCCGTCGGGTGGAACCGTGGCATCGATCAACGCGCGCTCGATCGGGCGGCGGATCTGCGCGATCCATTCGATCGCGCAACTGCCGTCCGACACAGAATGCACCTCGATCCCGCTTCGATTGAAGATCTGTGCGACGAGGCGCTGAACGACCGGCTCGTCATCGACCACGAGAGCTAGCGGGGTTTCATCCACGCTCTGAGAATGGCGAATTCGCGGCCCGGAAACACTTGATTTAGGCGAAGAAAACACGAAACTGGGTTTTGTGTCCGGTACCCCCGATTATGTCGAACTGCGATGTCGCAGCGCATTCTCCTTCCTCGAGGGCGCTTCGAACCCGGAAGATCTCGCACTTCGCGCCGCTGAGCTGGGCCACTGCACGCTCGCCCTGGCCGATCGGGATGGCCTGTATGGCGCACCGCGCTTCCATGCGGCTGCGCAGCGCGCGGGGCTGCGCGCCATCATCGGGGCCGAACTCGCCCGGGCCGCCGGCGAGCCCCTGGTGTTGCTGGCCGAGACCCGCCAGGGCTACCGCAACCTGTCTCGGCTGCTGACCGTCGCGCAGCAGAACGCACCCAAGGGCGAGGCCCACGCCAGCTGGCAGGAGCTCGAGGCCCATGCCGGCGGGCTCACGGCCCTGGTGCCGGCAAGCGGCTCGCTCACCCCTGCACGGCTCGACCACTTGCAGGGCATCTACGGCTCCGACCATCTGGCCGTTGGCGTGGCACGCGCGCTCGACCGGATGCTCGAGGGGAACAACCGCTTCGCAGTGGCGGTGGCAGAGACTCGCGGCGTCCCGATCGCCGCCTGGGGTGACGTACGGGTCGCACGGCCCGAGGGTCGCCGGCTGCTCGATGCGTTCACTTGCCTGCGCGAGAAGACCACGCTCGACAGGGCGGGCCGGCGGCTCCTCCCGAACGGCGAGCGCAGCCTGCGCACTCCGGCGCAAATGGCGGCACGCTTCACCGATCGTCCGGAATGGCTTCGCACGACCAGCGAGATAGCCGAGCGTTGTGGGTTCGGCTTCGAAGACCTGGGTTATCGCTTTCCTGCCTACCCCGCCCCCGAAGGCGAGTGCCAGCGCTCCTGGCTTCGCAAGCTCACCTTCGCCGGAGCGCGCGAACGCTACGGCAACCCCCTTCCCCGACGCGCCCGCTCGCAGATCGAGCACGAACTTTCGGTGATCGGAAAGCTCGAACTGGATGGCTACTTCCTGATCGTCTGGGATATCGCGCGCTTCGCCCGGGAGCAGGGAATTCTCTGTCAGGGACGCGGTTCGGCAGCGAATAGCGCGGTTTGTTATGCGCTGGCCATCACTGCGGTGGATCCTGTGGGCATGGAGCTGCTCTTCGAGCGTTTCCTCTCCGAAGAGCGCGGGGAATGGCCGGACATCGACCTCGATCTTCCCTCCGGTGAACAGCGTGAGAGAGTGATCCAATACGTCTACGAAAAGTACGGCCCCCATGGCGTGGGGATGACCGCGACCGTCATTTCCTACCGCACGCGTTCGGCCTTTCGGGAAGTCGGCAAGGTACTGGGCATGGAGATGGAATTCCTCGACCGGCTGGCGAAGAAGCTGCGCCAGTTCCGCTTTCGGGAAGATCTGGACGATTCGCGGGCGATGCTGCGGGACGCCGGCGTCGACCCGTCGTCACCACGCATCCAACTGCTGCTCGAGCTGGCAGAGCAGATGCAGGGGCTGCCGCGGCATCTGGGCCAGCACACCGGCGGGCTGGTGATCGCCCAGGATCGGCTCGACGAAGTGGTGCCGATCGAGCCCGCGGCCATGCCGGGGCGCCAGGTCATACAATGGGACAAAGACGACTGCGCGGACCTCGGAATCATCAAGATCGACTTGTTGGGCCTCGGCATGCTCGATGCGTTGGAGCAGATGATCCCGCTGATCCGTGAACACGAGGGCGTGGAGATCGATCTCGCCCACCTGCCACCGGACGATCCGCTCACCTACGAAATGATCCAGAAGGCAGATACGGTCGGTGTCTTCCAGATCGAGAGCCGCGCCCAGATGGCCACGCTGCCGCGCATGAAGCCCAGCTGCTTCTACGATCTGGTGGTGGAGATCGCGATCATCCGACCGGGGCCGATCGTCGGGAAGATGGTGCATCCCTACCTGAACCGGCGCACCGGGCGCGAGCCCGTCAGCTACCCCCACCCTTCACTCGAGCCGATCCTGAAGCGCACGCTCGGCATACCCCTCTTCCAGGAGCAGCTGCTACGGCTCGCGATGGAGGCCTCGGGCTTCACCGGCGGTGAGGCCGAAGAGCTGCGCCGGGCGATGGGCTTCAAGCGCTCGGCCGAGCGCATGGTCCAGATCGAGGCGCGCCTGCGCAGCGGCATGACTGCACGGGGCATCGTCGGCGAGGCCCAGGAGGAGATCATCCGCGGCATCACATCGTTCGCCCTCTACGGCTTCCCGGAATCCCATTCGGCCTCCTTCGCGCTGATCTGCTACGCCTCCGCCTACCTGCGCGCCCACTACCCGACAGCCTTCCTGGTCGGCATGCTCAACGCCTGGCCGATGGGCTTCTACAACCCCGCCACCCTGGTCAAGGACGCCCAACGCCACGGAGTCGAAGTCCTCCCCATCGACGTCACCCACTCCGACTGGAAATGCACCCTCAAGCCGTTAAGAGAGGGGCCAGGCACTTTTGTTAAGTTGCCCAATTTTCCCGTGGGAAAATTG
>JAAELW010000065.1 GCA_024226235.1 bacterium | reverse complement strand
TTGTTAAGTTGCCAATTTCCCCAAGGGGAAATTGGCAACTTAACAAATGGGACCGGCCCCTCTCTTAACAGCGCTTATTCTTGGCGGCCCTTAGCGTACTGTGATTGTTCCGTTGCTTGCTCGGAGGCGGATTGGGGTGCCACCTTGGCCGAGGGTGACTTTGAGGCGCCCTCGGCGTTTCGGGCTATCGCCTGAGAGGGCGCGGGGGCTCCGGATCAGGCCGTTATCGACCCGCACATCGAGATCTCCGTCGGTATCCTCCGGCAGATCGAGAGAGATCCGTCCGTTGCTGGTGACGAGGGTGATGCCGTCCTTGCCGAGCTCGTCGATCTTGCAAGTGACGGTGCCGTTCGTCGTCGAGGCATCTACGCCGCCGCGGTGCTCCTCTACCTGGATCTTGCCATTGCTCGAACGGGCCAGCAGGAGACCGCAGGTGCAAAGGGTCTGCACCTTGGCGTTCATCGCGTGGAGGTCCATTTCACCCACCACATCACTCGCTCGCACAGGCCCGTTGCTCGAGTGTGCCCGCACCTTGCCGCGCAAGCCCTCCAGGCAGATGCGTCCGTTTGCGGCATGGACTGCGACCCAGACTTCTCGCGGAACACGGATTGTCAGGTCTGCACGACCCTGGCGGTTCCATCGGCCGGGGATGTCGACCTCGAGTTCCAGCACGCCCTGGGCATCCTCGTCGTGGAGCAACTGGATCTCCTCGACCAGTCGCTGCGCACCTTCCTCGGATTCGGCACGTGCAGTCTTGTGGATCTCGATCTCGATATCGGTGCGGTCTTCCCCGATGACCTGGGTGCGGCCGTTTGCGTTGTCGACGCGCATCCGCATCAGCGAAGGGGTTTCCAGCAGGAGTGTCTCCGTCACTTCGGCACGTTCACTCCACGGAACTCCGTGGAGCAGGCTCCGAATGAAGCCTCCGATACCCCGTCCGCGGGTCGGCGGGCAGTCGCAGTCGTCCAGACTCATCCCGTTGCCTCGTAGGGTTGGCGCGCGCGAGCATGGTGGAGCAGACGTTCGAGGATTGCACCGCCCGGACCGCGGAGCGAAACGGTCGCCACCGGCGTCAGTTCGCTCTCGTAGGGGTTCACCTCGATCAGGCAGCCGCCACGCCGCAGCACCTCCAGCGGAAACTCGGCGGCGGGATAGACCGTGGCGGAGGTGCCGACCACCAGCATGCAATCGCAGCCCTCGACTGCGGAATAACAGCCGCGCAGCACATCCGGGGGGATCGGCTCGCCGAATTGCACGGTATCGCCCTTCAAGATTCCGCCACAGGACGTACAAAGCGGCGGCAGGGCCTTCGGGTCGATCTCGATCTCGTCCGGTTCGTAGCGTTGCTGGCACTCCATGCAGCGCAGCATCGCGTGGTTGCCATGGATCTCGAGCAGCGACTGGCTGCCGGCCTGGCGGTGCAGGTCGTCCACGTTCTGTGTGATCGTGGCAGTCAGCACGCCGATCTTCTCGAGAGCTGCCATCGCATCGTGTCCGATGTTCGGCTTGGCCTGGCCGAGGGTTTCGTGGAGTCCCTTGGCCCATGTCGCGGTCGGGTTCAGCCGCTCGCGCCAGGCCTGGGCCGGATCCGCAAGGAAGCGCTGGTACCCATCCATCGGCGGCTCGCCGTATTTTGTCCACAAGCCGCCCGGGCCCCGGAAGGGCGGGATCCCGCTCTCGACCGACAGCCCCGCACCCGTCAACGCCACGACCTGTGAGGCGAGGAGCAGCAGCTTCGTTGCCTCATTGATCTCTGCGTCGAGGGTAGGGCTGAGGACGAAGTCGTCGACCATCAGTGGATGTTCCTGTTGTCTTCGCGCCGGTCCTTATTCTGCAAAGTGCGGAGGTCGCGGCGCATCTTCCAGCGTCGGTAGCGGTACTTGATCTGTTTGAACCCGACTCGCTCGCCGACGCCCATTTGTTGTAGAAGGATCCATCCGACCAGAACACCGCCGAGATGGCCCACATGGCTCACATTTGCCGGACCGCTGAAGAGCTCCATGAAGAACAGGAGCGGAATGAAGTAGATCGCCTTGATCGGGATCGGCGGGAACAGCAACATGATCGTCCGATCCGGCCAGGTCAGCGAGTAGGCGAGGAGTACGCCAAAGACCGCGCCGGACGCGCCGAGGGTCGGAATCATGTACTGCATGGTCGGCATGCCGAACAAGAACAGCAGGCCGGGCCAGGCTGCAATGATCACGCCTGCGCCGACCCCACACAGGATGTAGAAGCGCAGGAAGCGCCGGTCGCCCCAGTGGCTCGCGACGGGCGAGCCGAACATCCACAGCGCGAACATGTTGAAGAGCAGATGGAAGATGCTCCCCGTGGAATGCAGCCACATGTAGGTGGCCGGCTGCCAGACGAACCCCTGCTCCCAGACCCGTTGGGGCCAGACCGCGAACAATGCTTCGACGATGCCCGGGAACAGGTTCTGGAGGATGAACACACCTACGTTCGCGATCATCAGGTACTTGATCACGTCAGGTGTCTGGGGCGGGCCGAAACCCGCCGAATAACCACGTCCGTTCAAAACTCGCTTGCCTCCCCCGTTTCGGTGCGACACCGCGGGGTGTTTGCCGCCCCATGGCTCGGTTCGCCACCCCCAGAGTGGCTACACCGCGGTCCATGAAGAGCGGTTCAGACAGGCGGGAGGGCGCGGTTCCCGCGTTATCTGGCCAGACTACGGCGTGTAACTCTGCGGGTCAACGAGGCTTTCCTGTTAGGGGGCTAGCGCGTCAATTGCTTGATGCGCTGCGTCACGGTCGAGCCCGGTCAGATCGAGAAGGGGCCGGTCGATCCCAGCCGCACGCAACTTGCCGAGCTGTTCCTGGCAAGCACTGGAGCTTCCGGCGACCACCACCTCCGGAATCTCCTGATCGGGGAGCCAGGAGAACCACGGGTGCCAGCGCCTGAAGGCTTTGCGTAGCTCGTCGGAACTACTTCCCCCGTGGGGCCGCGTCATGACCCATACCTGCCGGCCGATCGACGCAGGGTCGCGACCCTGTTCGGCGCAGGCGTCTTCCAGTGCTCGAAGCGCGGTCCGGATCCTGTGTGGCGAGGGCGGGAGGTTCATGTCCCAACGCTCGGCGTGCCGGGCAACCACCGGTAGGAGCGGCGAACTCGCGCCACAGGCGATCTCCAGTTCGGGTCGGCCCGCCGGCATCCGCGGCCGGATCTGCGCGCGGTCCAGCTTCACCCAGGCCCCCTGCTGCGTGACCGGCTCCCCACGCCAGAGAGTCCGGCACGCGAGAACGGTTTCTTCCAGCCAGGTCGCGCGCTCGGCAGGTGGGGCCCAGGGCAAGCCGAAGCGCTGATCCGTGGCCTGGCCCCCGATCCCGAGTAGCAAGTGCAGCCGACCGGGAAAGAGCCGCTCATGGGTCGCTGTCCACTGGGCCAGTCGTGCCGGGTTCCAATGCTGTACGAGTCGGATGGAGCCGACACCGATGCACGTCGTTGCGCTCAACAATGCGGCGGTGAGGGTCGCGCCATCCAGGACATCGCCGTCACCGCGACCGGGCATCATCGAGACGTCGCCGTCGGTATAGACGACGTCGTAGTGGCACGCTTCGGCGTGACGTGTCAGTTCGAGGAGTGTCTCCCAAGCGTAGTGCTGCCAGGCCAGTACCACGCCCAGCCCCGCTCTCAAGTCAGTCGTCCCAGGTGCCGCGCTGCATGGATCAAAGCCAATGCGCTCTTGCCATCGCGCAGCTCGCCGCTCCAGATCATTTCGAGGGCGCGCTCGAGTGGCGTCGGAACGACCTCGATGATCTCGTCGTCCTCGGGTCGCGGCGGAACCTGTTCGAGGTCGAACGCGGCAAACAGGTGGATGATCTCGTCGGTGAAACCGGGTGTGGTCCACACCGAGCCCAGCTTTTCGAGCCTTCCCGGCCGGCGTCCCGCTTCTTCTTCCAGCTCCTTGGCTGCGCACGTTTCCGGGCTGTCGCCGTCGAGCTTTCCGGCGGGGACCTCCCAGATCATGCCCCCGGCGCAGTGGCGGTACTGGCGGATCAACAGCACGATGTCGTCCGTTTCGAAGGGCACGACTGCCGATGCGCCGGGGTGGCGCAACACGTCGAGCTCCACCGTACGGCCCCCGGGCAGGTGGGCCTCCTCGGTCTGCATCGTGAACCAGTGCCCTTGGTAGATCACACGGCTCACTGGGGGCACTCCTCGCGCAATGGGCAGCCCTCGCATTGCGGCCGCTTGGCAACGCAACACTCGCGCCCGTGGGTGATGATCCGATGGGAGTAGACAGTCCACTCCTTCTCGGGGATCAATGCCATCAAGTCACGTTCGATCTTGACCGGGTCGTCCTCGCGGGTCAGACCGAGGTGCCGGTTCACCCGCTTCATGTGCGTGTCGACGGCCAGGCCGGGTACGCCGAAGCAGTTTCCGAGTACGACATTGGCCGTCTTCCGGGCAACCCCGCGCAGCGTGACCAGCTCGTCCAGAGTGCGCGGTACCTCTCCGCCGAAGTTCTCGCAGAGGTCGCGGGCGGTCGACTGGATCGATTTCGTCTTCTGACGGTAGAAGCCCGTGCGGTGGATCAGTTGCTCGATCTCGGTCGGCTCCGCTTCAGCCAGGGACTCGGGCGTGAGGTACTTCGGGAACAGCTCGGCTGTCACCCGGTTCACCATCGCATCGGTGCATTGCGCGGAGAGGATCGTTGCGATCAGCAATTGGAAGGCGTTCTGATGGCGAAGTGCACAGTCGGCGTCCGGGTAGGCATTGGCGAGCTTTCGGATGATTCGTCCGGCGCGCGTCTTGCGGTCTGCGGCGCTCTCCTGGGCCATGGAATCGGACTCTAGCCGTCGCCGTTCAGGTTTCGCATTCTTGGTTCATGAAGTGGACTGAGCGGATGGTGACGGTGGCCCGGCGGGATGAGCCCCAGGCAGGGCTCGAGGCGATCTACGTGGCGGCGGGGTCGGACGCGCCGAGGGGTGCGGTCGTAGCGCCACCCCACCCGCTCTACGGCGGTAGCATGGAATCGCCGGTCGTGAACGAGCTGGCCTATGCGTGCTTCAAGCAGGGGTTGACCAGCGTGCGTTTCAACTGGCGCGGTGTCGGTGCGAGCTCCGGCCAGGCGAGCGGCGGGGCCGAAGACGCGGACGAGGATTACGCCTCCGCCCTCGATCACATGGCAGAGACCGTACCTGGGAAGCTCATCGCCTGCGGCTACTCCTTCGGCGCCGCCGCGGCCGTACGGGTAGCGGCCCGGCACCCTCGGGTCGACCGGATGATCCTCGTGGCACCTCCGCCATCGCTGATCTCCCCGGATGCGATCGCCGAAACGGGAAAGCGGGTGCTGGCGATTGTGGGTGCGCTGGACGATCTGGCCCCGGCAGCTGCCCTCGAGGCTGCCTTCAGCACCGTTCCACGGGTCGAGTTGGTCGTACTGCCCGGCGCCGACCACTTCTTTGCCAGCGGCCTGGCCGAGCTTGCCCGGTGTGTCACTGACTGGCTGTGAGAGCCCCCAACTCTCCCGGTCAAGCCAGGGGTAGCGACAGGCGCAGACGCGCTCCTCCGCTCGGGCGGTTGGTGGCATCGATACGGCCACCGGCCCGCTCGACGATGCGGGCGGTGATCGCCAGGCCGAGGCCGCCGGGGCGCTCCGTCCTGGTCGAGAAAAAGGGTGTGAACAGGTGCGGGCGCACATCGTCCGGAATGCCCGAACCGTCGTCCTCGATATCGAGCTGAAGCCGCGATCTGAGGATCTTTCCGCGGATCTGCACGTTGCCGCGCTCGGGTGCGGCCTCGATCGCGTTCAGGGCCAGGTTGAGGAGCACCTGTCGGAGTTCGTCGCCACCGAGGCCGACTGCGGGGATCGCATCGGGCAGTTCCGCAACCACGGAGATTTCCCGATCGTCTGCGCGGAAGCGCACGAGTGCAAGAACGGTTTCCAATGCAATGCCGAGGTCGCCGCGATCTTCCTCGCGCGGCGTGCGCCCGTGTTGAAGTACGACGGTCAACAGGCGCTCGATTCGTTGTAGCTCGTCCCGTGCCACACCGAGGAAGTTCTCGGTGAACTCCGGATCCGATTCGCGTTCCGGAAACAGCTGCAAAAATGTCTTGATGCTGACCAGCGGGTTGCGGATCTCGTGTGCGATCTCCGAGACCAGCCCGCCCAGCGCCGCCAGTCGGTTCAGCTGCTGGACCTCGTGGTCGAGGCTGGAGAGCCGCTTGGCTGCTGCCGCCGTCAACAGCGGGCCGCGCAGGCGCTCGGCGGCCGCGCTCAACGCGGCCAGTGTGCGCGGGCGTACGCGACCGGCCGGCTCACCCGGCCCGCCGAGCAGAATCACCCCGGCCGCGGTGCCATCGGCCTCGTTCCCGAAAATGGGTGCAGCCGCGCTGAAACCCTGTTCGAGCAGCGGCTTCAGCTCCGTCGAGACGCCTGGCCCACCAAGATCGAACGCGCGGGGCAGCGCCCGCGCTGCGGCGAACGGAGACTGCGCGGGTGTGACCAAGGAGGCTCCTTCGATGCGAGCCGCAAGCAAGCGTGGCTCACCACCTGTCTCCGCACCCCAGGCCACGACCTGTGTGCAGCTCGTGCTTGCTGCGAGCTGGTCCACAGCGCGTCCGAGCAGCGTGTGAAGGTCCCCCTCCAACGCAGGCTCGCCCACGTCGATCATCGAATGCCACTGCGTCCGAGCCGAACTCTCGATCGGAGAACTCCCCTCACCCCTGTTGCTACCGTGCGGAGTGCGGGTATGTCAATCCACGAAAGCAAACCGGTCGAGGCCGTGTTGTTCGATCTGGACGGTGTCCTGGTCGATTCGCGCGATGCGATCAGCCAATGTCTGAACCATGCACTGACGGAAATGGGCCTGGCCCCGGAGCCGGTCGAGGTGCTTCACGGCTGGATTGGTGCTTCTCTCCACGATGTATTCCGCACCCTGCTTCGAGCCCGAGGCGTCGACGCCGCGTTGGCACCGACCGCAATCGAGCGCTACCGGGAGCGCTATACGGTAGTGGCCCCGAAAGAGACGCCGGCCTTCGATGGAGTCGCCGAGTCCCTCGACGCCCTGGTTGCCGACTACAGGCTGGCCGTCGCGACCTCCAAACCCGTGGAATTCGCCCGGCCCATCCTCGAAGGCCTCGGGATCGCAAACCACTTCGAGGCCATCGTGGGCGCACCTCTCGAGCGCACCCACCACGAAGACAAGACCGCAACCGTCGGCCGAGCGCTCGCCGCGTTGGGGCTGGAAGCGCCAAGCCCGCAAGCGGTGATGGTCGGCGACCGCCATTTCGACATCATCGCCGGTCGAACCCACGGCTTGACGACGATCGGTGCAAGCTGGGGAATTGGCGGAGCAACCGAACTCCGCCAAGCAGGCGCCGACCACCTTGCGGACACACCAGCCGAGATCGTCACGTTAGTAAAGAAAGGGGGCCGGAGTTAAGAATTCAGTTGTTGGAA
>JAAELW010000064.1 GCA_024226235.1 bacterium | reverse complement strand
TCGAGGATCGGCTGTGGAAGGGGCTCGCCTACGATGAAGCGGGAGACATGGCGTCGGCGGCATCGGCTCTGGCAGTGCTCGATACGGCGCGCGGGAAATTTGAGTACGGCAACGCGCTGGCTCGCCAGGAGCGGCTGCCCGAAGCGATCTCTGCCTACGAGCGGGCACTGGCCATCCAGCCGGAGTTCCCCGAGGCGACCTTCAACCTCGACTGGGTCCGGGGCCTGCTGGAACTCGACCGGAAAGAGTACGAGGACGCAGGCGGTACGGGCGGCAAACTCGAGGCCGACAAGATCGTTTTCGACGAGAAGGGCGCCAAGGGCAAGGGCGAGATGACTTCGGAAGAGGCACGCGCCCAGGGTCTGAGCGAAGAGCAACTGCGCGAGATGTGGATGCGCCGGGTGCAGACGACACCCGCCGATTTCCTGAGACTCAAGTTCTCCTTTCAGGACCAGACAGGGAGTACGCCGTGAAGCGCGCACTCTTGGTCATGCTCGCCCTCGTCGTCCCGATGCTGGCCGTTGCGCAGACGCCTCAGGAGTTGATGCGTGGGGGGCGCCTCCGCGTGAGGGTCAGCACCGAGCCGGCCCGCCAGGTCGTGATCGGCCAGCAGACCCGTTTCTTCATCGACATCCTGACCGACACCTGGTTCACCAAAGCGCCTGCCTATCCGGAGCTCGTCCTCGAAGGCGCCATTGCGCTGATGCCCGAGCAACTGGGCACCAACTTCACGGAGCGGATCGACGGCGCCACCTTCGCGGCCCAACGTCGCAGCTACGTGATCTTCCCACAGCGCGCGGGACGGCTGGAAATCCCGTCGTTGAAGGTCCGGCTCGGGGTCGCAGCTGCTGACGGGAAGGCGGGTACACCCTTCACGTTGCGCACACAGCCTCTGCGCTTGAACGTCGTGATCCCGGCGGAGGCAGAAGGGATCGAGAGCCTGGTCACGACTCCGCGCTTTCGCGTGCGCGACAAATGGAGCCGGCCTCTCGACGAGTTGAAGGTCGGAGATGCAGTGGAACGAACGGTGAGGATGACCGCCGATCGTGCGCTTGGCATGTTGCTGCCGGAGCTGGCATTTGAGGCGCCTCCTGGCATTGCCGTCTACACCGACCAGCCGCGCAGCTCCGACCGGATCAACCGCGGGCAGTACCAGGGCGAGCGCGTGGAGAGCGTGACCTATGTCCTGCAACGCCCCGGCGAATTCACGTTGCCCGCGATCGAATTGCATTGGTGGAGTTCGACGGCGGGAGCGCTCCAGGCCGAGATTCTCGAGGAACGCACGTTCGAGGTGAGCGGCGAATGGGGTGCGGCGCCCCTCCTCGTACCGGTCGATCGCTGGGCGCGATGGCGTGCACGCTTCGACCGGTTGCTGGCCTTCATCCGGGAGCATCGTTTGACCCTCTTGCTTGCCGTTCTGGGCGTGATCATCGTGGTGCAGATCACTCGCCGCAGCCTGCCGAGCCTTCTCGGATGGTGGCGGGTGCAGCGCGAACAACGCCGTGATTCCGAGGCGCTGCTCTTTCGCAAGCTCTCCAACACGGCGCAGCGAGGAGACATCGATGCCGTCGTCCACGATTTCTGGCGTTGGCGGGATCGCCTGGCGATCGAGCTGCCTTTGCTGACACACGGAGCCATGCGCCATGCGGCTGAGACGTCGGGCTTCGCGGAACACTGGGCCTCGTTGGAGCAGCGTCGCTATGGCACGGCCCCGCCATCGTCAGGCTCTGCAGATCTTCGACCCGCCCTGCAGGCTTTCCGCACCGCCCTGCTGACGGTGCATCGGTCGCAGGTGGTGGCTTCGGGATCCTCAGGGCTGAACCCGCGCGGTCGGCAGGAGTAGGGTTCCGATACGGCCGTCTCACCATCTGGCGCCCAACAGGGGGATCCCCTCCGTCGACGGTCCGTCCTGCTAGCATCCGACGGCTGAATCCCCAGCTATCCATTCAGACGCGAAAGAGGAACGACGAAATGGCGATTCGAACCCCTATCTGCGACCTGCTCGGCATCGAACACCCCATCGTTCTGGGCGGGATGATGGGAATCAGCGACGGAAGACTGACGGCGGCGGTTTCCGCAGCCGGTGCGCTGGGCACGCTGTCGACCGCCACCTTCGGCGCCGAAGGCACCCGCAGCGAGATCGAGAAGATCCGGTCGCTCACCGACAAGCCCTACTCTCTCAACCTCCCCATCTTCCACCCCATGGTTCCGGAATTGGTGAATATCCTGCCGGAATGTGGCGTGAAGATCGTCACCACCTCTGCCGGAAATCCGGCCAAGTTCACGCCGGCGCTCAAGGATGCCGGGATCATCGTTCTCCACGTGGTGTCATCGCTGCGGACGGCCATCAAAGCCGCGTCGTGCGGCGTCGACGCAGTGGTGGTGGAAGGGGTCGAGTCCGGCGGCAAGGTGAGCCGTGAAGACGTTCCGACCATCTCGCTCATCCCGCAGGTGGCCGATGCGATCGATATTCCGATCATCGGTGCGGGTGGCTTGGCGGACGGACGCGGCCTGTTGGCGGTGCTGGCACTCGGCGCCCAGGGCGCCCAACTGGGCACCCGCTTCCTTGCGACCGACGAATCCCCGGCTCACGACAACTGGAAACAGGTACTCATCAACGCGGGCGACGCCGACACAGCGATCGCGTGTCGCCAGTCCTCCCCCACCCGCATGATTCGGAATGCCTTTTTCAACGAAATGGACGCGCTCGACGAACCCGGCAAGAACGCCATGGACTTCATGGCCATTCAAGGTGAGGGCATGGCGCGCATCCCCGGCGACACCGACGGAAGCAAGGGCAACTACATCTGTGGAACGGGTGCTGGCCTCATCCGCGCCGTGAAACCGGCCGGCGAAGTCGTGCGCGAAATCATGCAAGAGGCAGAATCCGAACTGGCGCGCGTCAACGCGATCGTGGCATAGCCGAAAACTGGGCGACTCCTGGCGGTTCTCGCTCCTCTCGGCCTACCGCCTCGACCATCCGATCGACGACGGCCGGCGCAAGCTGACGTCCGGGCTCGAGAGCGTCTCCGCGTCCCGTTTCCGCTTGTCACCCTCGAGAGAGGGAGGGCGATCTTCGCCCGACGCTGCTCGATCAGTCGTCGAAGTCGCCCTCGGGCCCTTTGTCGGAATCGATCTTCGAGGCTGCGATTCGGATCTTCTCCTCGGTCCATTCTCCCGGGTCTTCGGTGCGCTCCGCTTTGACGCCGAGATCGTGGGATCCTGCATCGAGGATGGCCTCGTAGGCGAGGGAGGCCGTGTCTTTCGCGTTGAAGACGTCGGTGAGCAGGCCATAGACGAAGTCCTCGACCCGGCGCGCCATCCTCTCTCGAACCTGCTTGGACTGGCTCAGGAGCGTGTTCTCGAAGGGCAGGTTGAGCTTCTTGAAATTGCCCCCCTTGATCTCCTTCGACTCTGCGTGGGCCAGCATCTCCGCCCAGACCTCCTCGGTCACGCCCTCGCCCTCGAGCTTCACGAAGCTGCCATCGTCTTTCTGGATGGCATTGCCGTAGTCGTTGACCTCGAGGCCCCAGGAGATCATTTGCAGCGCCGTGGCCACATTGGCCTTGGTCGTGTGGGTCTCGGAGGTGATCCGGCGCAATCGGTCGGAGCTGTTTCCGGAGGTTCCGTGTTGGGCTCCAGATAGTCCGTAGCGGGTCAATGCTTCGTGGATCTGAGTCGTGAGCTCGACCTGGATGCCTTGATCGCTTGCCTCGAGCCCGTGGGTGGTCCCGTTGTTCAGGGCAATCCAGTCGGGGAAGATCCCGTGGGCGTTGAGCCCGCGGACCAGGAAGACGGCCTCCTCTGCGGTGGAAAGGCCTTGCGAGCCCTTGATCTCTCCGACTTCGGTCTCGAGCCCTGCCCAGCCGGGGACGAATTCATTGAGCTGCAGGTTGGCGAGCAGGTTGTCGGCATCGGGTAGGTGCGAGGCATCGATGGCGATCGAGGTCATGCCGGCATCGAACAAACTCGGGATCTCGATCCTGGCCTGCTCGATGTCGGCATCTCCCTTGATGCCGTAGTGATCCGCGTGAATCGCGACAGGTATGGTGATGCCGAGCTCGTTGCAGATCGCATCGACCTGTCGCGCCATGTTCCAGAAGTTCGGGGCGCAGTAGGCACCCGTTCCACCCTCCGACTTGGCGATTTCGACGAGGATGGCCGCGTTCGCCCGCTGTGCGGCTTGCAGTGCGCCGCGGATCACCAGGTGGTTCCGGCCGTTGGCGGCGATGGTCATCGCCTTGCCCTTGGCGATCAGGGCCCGGTCGATCACCTTCCCACTGACGATCAACGCCTTCGAATTGGGGAACAGTTGGCAGATGTTGGGCGGTCGTCCGATGGCAAGGGCTCGTTCGAACGGAGAAGGCATGGTGGACTCCTGTTTCTTGCTGGCTGAAGGTTGACGGCTACGGACGCCGAACCGCAGCGCAGGTAGGTCCCCTCGGGACCCCGCGCGGCCCTTCCAGCCGACCGTGATTCGATGGGGCTGAGATTGTACCGATTCAGGGCCTCGCAGCACGCGCTGTGGATCCGTTCCGGGAGGGCGCCGGGATCGATGCACGGCGATTCCCTGAGCGGGACCCGTCGCGAAGCGCTATTTCCCCACGGAAGTGGTTGCTTTTCTTCGCCATTCGAAACGCGTTGCCGGTGTGGCACGCAGGAACCTAACTGGAGGAGAGCCCGTGGCCCGGTTCGCTGCCATTGCACTCGGAGGGCTCCTCATCCTGGGCCCCGCGCTGGTTCAGGCCGAAGAGCGTCCGCAACAACCCGCGGGCAGCTTTGGAGCGCTCATTCAGCTCGAGGTACCGACTCCGCTCGCGGAGGTCGTCGCCCATCCCGAACGCTACGCCGGTACTCCGATCCTGATACGGGGCCGCGTCAGCGACGTCTGTCAGCGAAAGGGCTGTTGGACGGTACTCACCGATGGGAGTGCCCTGCTGCGCATCCAATTCAAGGATTACGGCTTCTTCTTGCCCAAGGACATTCGCGGTCGAGACGCACTGGCCGAAGGAGAAGTAAGGGTCGAAATGCTGTCGCAGGCAGCCGCTCGTCACTTTGCCGAAGAGTCCCAGGACGGTGACCCGGAGTCCATCGTGGGCCCGCAACGCGTCGTCGCATTCACGGCTTCCGGTGTGCGCTTGATCGATTCCGATCGATAGACCGGTGCCTCAGGGTCAGCGGCTCAACGCAGCGAACATCTACTACCCGCTCATTGAGCGAAAACGCAGCCTGAACTCCCTTTCTTCATGCCAAATATCAATTCATCGAGAGGTGAGCCATGCGTTTAGTCTCATTGGCTACTCTGTCGCTGCTTGCCGTACTCGCGGTCGCCATGGGATGGCAGCACTTCCGCTATCTGGATTGGCGCCGGACCGCGGCCCAGGACCACCAGCCCCTGCTGCACTCGTCATCGGTCTTTCACGTGATCAGCTACCTGCGCCTCGAGCCCGGCGACGATCTCGTGGAATCCCTGGCCAAGACTCGTAGGACCCTCGAAGGGGCGGGAGGGAGCCAATGGATCTACGCGGGCAAAGTGGTGTTGATGGGGCTCCGATCCAGCCAGCTTGGAGATGTCCAGTGGGACGCCATCGTCATGTCGCAGTACGACTCGCGCGAAGCCTACGATGCGGTTGCCCGATCGAACGTCCACAACCAGGCCTTCGCGCACTTCGACGCCACCTATCACCACGGGATGCAACGATCGGCCGCCCTCAACTTGGCAATGCCGATGATCTTCCTCGGATTCCGGGTCGCGGATATCTTGAAGGGCGTGTCCGTGATCGATCCCTACGACAGGGCTAGCGACGAAGACCTTGCGGGTCGCAATCTGGCCATGGAACGAATCAATCCTGCGATCGAGGCGGCTCGGGCCTACAACGAGAAGGCCGCAGTCGTCTTCAACCTGGCGCGCTCGGGCAGCGCCGCCGAGCAGGAGGCCAATCGCGCCTATGGCCGCAAGATGGTCGGGCTCTTTGCCGCCAATGGGCACGGTCCCTCGCACATCGGGAAGTCCGTGACGATCGAAGGCGATGCGGAGTTCGAGGATGTCAACGTCGTCTACTACCCGGGCATCGACTACCTGATCTCGCTGATGCGGAGCAAGTTCTACAACGGAATCGTCGGCGACAAGCAACTCGGCGATACTCAAGCCATTCCAACCGTCCCGATTCTCGACCGCTTGTGACCGAGCGCGAGGCGGCGGCCGCTCTCGCCGACGCAGAGCGGCAGATCGGTGTGCCGGGTGCGCGCGAGCGCCACCGGAGCCTGCTCGAGCGCGCGATCGCCCTTGCGCGGGCCACCCTCGAGGCCGGTGACGGGCCGCCCGAGACGATCGCTGGCGCGCGCAAGACGCTGGCCACGGCGCACGCTGCTCGTGCGGAGGACGCGTGCCATGGAGCGGGCCAGCTGTCGCAAAGCGCTCAGCGCGCTCCGACGCGCGAAGCCTGCGACGACGGATGGCGACGTGTCGCGAGGATCGTGGAAGGTGCCGAGGCGTCCGCGGGCGAAGCTACCCGGCTGGCGCTCGAACTGGCCGACCCGGCTCTTGGGAGCGTCGCCCGGATCGCAGAGGCTGCGGCACGGAAAGCGCGGGACCTTCTCGCCGAGCGCAACGATGCGTACACCTTCCACACCGACCCTGGCTTCTCGTTCGGTGAAGGATGGTACCTGGCGGCTGCAGCGGTCCTCTCCGGCGTCGCGATCCAGATCGAGCCCGACAAGGCACAGGTGCAGCAGGCCGAGCGATTCCTGCACGACGCCGGCCTGGGTCGCCGACTGACACCCTACCGCTCACGCCCCCGTGCAAACAAGCAGCTGCCCGAGATCGTCGCCCAGGCGTTCCGCGCCGACCCGCTCTCCGCCCAACGTGCGCTGAGAGCCGCGTTCCTCGGAGACGGGCCGACACCACCGCGCATCGTCGACTGGACGAGCCGCTCCCTGTCCGGCGCTCCTCCCCGGAAGAAGGTGCTCCTCTGGATCCGCTGCAGCGCATACCATCCGTGGCGAAATACGGACTCTGGAGAGCTCCTCGAACTCGCTCAGCGATCCACCGCGGCTGGGCTCGTCCCCATTCTCGTGGGCGACGCTCTGGACGTGCCTGCCCCTCCGGAGAGCGTGGACCTCACACTCTTCTGGAAGGAGCCGCTCTTCCAGGGGGCCGACATGCGCCGCGCTCAGCTCCAGTTCTTCGAGCACCTGAGGCGAGAACACGGGTTGGTCGGCCAACTCGGTGTCACCACCGCAGGAATGGATGGCCCTGCGCTAATGGGACTCCCGACCCTGTACCTCACCGACACTCCGAACGTCCGCATGGGCGCGTGGATCGGCGCGGTGCCAGGGTACCGAGGACTCGTGCGCGGAGAGGGTTACCGCGAAGACATCAGCAACACGCTCCGGGCCTGGGCCGATCGCCCGTCGTAGGCCGTGCTGCTTCCCGAGCGCAGGTTCAAGAAGGAGGTACGGGCACGCCGGGAGGGATTCGCCCCCCCCCTCGCCTAGCCCTCTTCCGCCCTGAGGGCTGTCGCCAGCAGTGCCAGCGCGAAGGTGGCGCCCAGGGCCGCCACCACGGCGGCGCCGGTGGGAAGATCCCACCAGGCGCTTGCCGCGACGCCGGCGCCGCTGGCAAGGGCGCCGACCGCCCAGCCGGCCAGCAGGCGACGACCGATGCCGTCGAAGAAGATGGCGGCGCATGCGGCGGGAATGATCAGCATGCCGAAGACCACCAGCACTCCCGCCAGGGGAACTGAGCTCGTCACCACGACGCCGAAGCTCGCGTAGAAGACGAAGTCCAGCAGCTTGACTCGCGGCGTCACGCGCCCGGGGTGGCGACTCTGCTCGGAGATTTCCAGGAAGGCCCCGCGCAGCACGAAGTGAAGCGCGCCGACGGCGGCGAAGAGCAGCGCCATCACACCGATCTCGCTCCACTCGGCAAAGAGCAGCCGCCCCGTGAGCATGCTCTCCACCTCGTCCCGATCGAGTGCGCTCTTGGAGAGCACCAGGATCACCAGCGCGGCGCTCACCCCGTAGATGATTCCAATCAAGGCCTCCTGCGGGAGCCGCGTCCGCGCCGGACGGGCGAGCGCGAAGATTGCGGCTCCACCTAGCGTGAAGCCGAAGGACCAGAGGTAGACGATGAAGCCGTCGGCATGGACGGACTGCAGATGCCCCACGGTCGCGCCCAGCGCGGCCAGCTGCGCCAGCGCCAGATCGACGAAGATCACCTCCCTCTGCAGCACGTGGAGCCCGAAGTAGCCGAGGATGCACGCGAGCAGGAAGCAGGCCACCAGCGCGGGGGCCAGGAACTCGATCAAGGGTTCCCCCCCAGATCCCGCCAAGCGGCGAGCAGGGCATCGACGTTGTGTTCGAAGAGGCTCTGGTAGGTCTCCACGCCCGGCAGGGCCTTCACCTCCTGCGCGAGGACCACCACACGGCCCCCAGCGCGCTCGGCCAGTCGCTCCGCGATCCTCCGGTTGCTGTAGGTCTCGACGATGACCAGGCCGACGCCGCTGCTCTCCATGCGCTCGGCAAGGCCTGCGATGTGACGCGGGCCCGGCGCGATGCCCGGCTTGGGCTCCACCTCCGCGAGCTTCTTCAGGGAGAAGCGCTTCAGGAAATACGGCCAGGTGCGGTGGTAGACGACCACATTGGAGGCCCGTAGCGGTTCCATGCGCTCCTGCAGGCTTTCGGTCAACTTCCGCAGACCTCGCTCCAGCTCGGCGGCCCCCTCTTCGTAGAGAGCGGCACCAGCCGGATCCACTCTCGAGAAGGCTGCCGCGAGGTGGTGGCCGATGACGATGCCGTTCAAGGGGTCGAGCGCGTAGTGGGTGTTGCCGTAGACATGGATGTCACCCATCGCCCGGCTGAGCTGGTTCTGCGAGGGGACCTCCAGCAGGGCGACTCCTGAGGAGACGTCCACGATGCCCTCCCCTCCCGGCAGCAGCCGCTCTCGCCGGGCACTGCGCACCAGGCTGGGCAGCCAGGGCTCGGCGTCGAGACCGAGGTGGACGAAGAGATCCGCCTTGCGCAGCTTCACGACGAAGCTGGGCTTGGGGATCACGTTGTGGGCGTTCTCCGGACCGCGCATCAGGCTCTCGACCCGGACCCGGTCCCCTCCCACCTGGTGGGCCAGATCGGCCAGGGTCGGGTTGGTGGTCACCACTCGGATCTCGGCCCCGGCTGCAACGGGAACCAGCGTGAGCAGTGCGGCTAGCAGGATGGCGCGGCGCACCACGGCCCCACTCATCGGTTCACCCAGTAGGGATGGCCGGGATGCGACCCGATCAGGAAGGTGAGACCGAGCAGGAGCGCGTCTTCACTGTCGCCCTCCCCCACCAGATCGCGACCCAGGTGCTGGTACTCGAGCCGCACGCGCAGGGCCTCACTCAGATACCAGCTCAGGTAGGCGGAGACGCCCCACTCCGAGTCGTCTCGGCGCCTCTCGCCCAGGTTCGGGAACTCCGTGTAGTCGTAACGAAGCCCGGCGTACCAGTTCTGGGCGAACTGGTACTGGCCGAAGGCGTAGAGCCCCCAGTTGTCGTCGCGGATGGTGCCGGCAATGTCGTCGGCGAAGTCGGTCTTCGACCAGAAGACCTCGCCCTGCAACAGCAAACTGCGGAAGTCCGGCTGGTCCGGGTCGCGCCACAGGTAGGTCAGATCCGCGCCCAGCATGGTGCCGGTGTCGTCCCGATCGTCCGAGGTATGCGTGTAGAGGACGCTCGCGCCCAGCTCCAGCGAGCCCGTGTCTCCAACGTCCGAGAAGATCTTCAGGTGGCTCACCAGGGCGGGGTTGTCTGCGGCGGAGCCGCCCAGGATCGGTGACTCCTCGCCGCCGTTGGCGTTCACGAACTCGGCAGTCCACTCGATGTACTGCTCCCAGGGGTTGGGGACGAGCCAGCTCAAGGAGCCGCCTACCGTGGCGAGACCCTCGGGGCCCAGGAAGGCCTGTACCGCCAGCGGGCGGGTCACCTGGGGCAGATCGTGGGTATGGAGCAGGTTGTTGCGTCCGAACGTGTTGCGGAACTTCCCGCCCTTGAGGGCCAGATCCCAAGGCAGGGTGTGGAAGTTCACGTAGGCCTCCTCCAGCTCGAACTCCCTCGAGACCTCGACGTCTCCGAAGGGGTCCTCGATCTCCTCGCCGATGGCGAGCACCAGCACACCGTCCGCCTGGGGCGTGATGGCGGCCCGGAAGTCGACCTCCGCCTCGCGCAGGTTGAAGCGGTTGCGGGCATCGTTGTCGCCGTCGTTGGACAGGCTGCCGCCGAGATCTACGAAGGCCGTGATCTCGGGGTTCAGCAGGTTGCCCTGCCCGCCGCCGGCCGCGGTGTCGGGCCCGAACAGCACGGTCTTGCCGGGCGCGGTCGGGGCTGCAGCCAGGCCGGCGAGCCGCTCCTCGAGTTCGAGGATGCGTTGACGGTCCTTTGAGCGATCGCGCTCCAGCTCCTGGACCTGCCGAGCCAGTCGCTCGACGGTCAGGGCGAGTGCGGGATCCACCTCCGCAGCCGCCGGTGCAGCCGAAAGGAATCCCAGCACGAGAGGGATCACGAGTACAAAAACACTGAGTCGCATGGCACAGTTCTCCCGCCTCGCACCTCGAGGGCAAGGCGTTCACGGGTTCTCTTCAAGAGCCGGAGTGGCTTCAGACGAAGAGAGCGCGGGGAGGTGCGCGGGCCGCCTCGGGGCTTGCGTGGTGCGCGCGAGGCGGAGCGGTCTCGGCGTCGCTCGGCAACGCAGCGAGACAGAGCGGGACCGCCGTGCCGACCACCAGCGGAGCGGGCGCCGCCGAAACGCCGGCCTTGCAGAACGAGCAATCGCTCTCATCGTGGCGCGGCGCGGGATTGGGCGACGGCGCGGAGCCGTCGTCACACTCGGACGCGCAAACAGTGGAGGACGCCGCGAGTGCATGACCGGGGAGCGCGCTCGGGAAGGCAGCGTAGTAGGACGCAGCCAGCAGCAGGAGCAGGCGTGCGGCACGCGCGTGGCGAGGGCTTCCCCTAGTCATTAGAAGGCGAAGGGTAATCATCACCCCGGGGCGCGACAAGCGCCTCCCGGCGACGGGCAACCGGGTGTGGCGCGAACAAGCCACTCGTCGCCGCAACCAAGCGCAGCCAACCCGTCCGATCAAGTGCTGCCAGAATCGAAATGACTCAGAAGATTCGAGCAGTTATGGCGGGGCGGACGGGGCTCGAACCCGCAATTTCTGGCTGACCGGCCCGACGGGCGATCCCCTGTCGGCGAGTCGTTGACGAAAATCTATTGCCCGGTCATTGAGCGAATACGCAGCCTGAGCTCCCGATCTTTGAACGCCCTGAACTTCGAGAAATGATTGGGGAACCGGTGAAGAACCGGACGCGCCCGAGTGCAGCTTGGGTTGAAAGCATCTACCCTGCATTCCCTACATGGAGGTCGCTGTGAAACACGTTCGAATCCATCTGCTGGGCGCGGTGTTGCTCGGCCTCATCGTCACCACCGGGACGGGCTGCAAGTCCCTGTGGGCATCGTTCACCTCGCCATCGGATTCCATCTCGGGCTCCTCCACTTCGATCAGCGGGAGCGTGGAAGCGCTCTTCGACGGCATCTCCCAATCTTGCTCGGGATCGAAGCCATCGAAATCGGAGCTGGCCTACGGCGACGACATGCGGGTGATGGTGCGGGCCTACGTGGAGAAGGCCGAGCCCGCCGACGGGTTGCTGCGCGCGATCGGACACGTGGCCGAGCAGCACGGGATCGACGACTGGGAAGCCGAGGTCACGACCTTCCATGCGCTCGGCATCGGCTTCTCCCAGGCCGGCTTCGACCCGAGCCAGACCCAGACCTATCTGGCCAGCATCGGTGTGACAACTGAGGACAACCTTCGCCACGTTCAGGAAGGGAGTGCGGCCACCGCGCGATGAGAGGTTCGACCGTCGTCGCACTCTGCGGCGGCTGGTTGCTCGCGGGGGCGGCGGTCGCAGAATCAATCCCGGCTGTGGGTTCGGCGCTGCGCGAAGAATCGATCCGCTTCGTCCACGTCGAAGGCAACGTGGGCGGTGCCAGCGGCGGGCACAGCGCACTGCGGCTGGACGAGATCGTGTTCCACTACCAACACGACGGAGACGTCTTCCGGCTGGTTCGCGAGCCTTGGACGACGTTTCAGCTCGAGTACGGCGGATTCCAGAACCGGCCCCTGCATGTCGCCCGTGTCCCCGTCGAAGCTCGTGCATTCGACCGGGTCCAGGACCATCTGACTTCGCTGCACCTCACCCAGGTGCGGCGGCTTCGGGAGCGACACTCCGCCCAGCGTGACCGCAAGCTGCTCGAAGTGCTCTCTGGACGAGCGACCGGCGTTCCCGTGACAGCGGCCGGACTGCTCGATCCGGCGCGTGCGGGTGATCCTCATGCCGAGGAGCTTCGAACACGCGTGGAAGCCGGTCTGGAGGGCGCATTGAAGGCGCGCCTGGTGCGCACAGAACAGGAGCTTCGCGAAGCGACCCATGCGCTCTGGCTGAGTCCATCCGCTTCTGGCCCCAGGCGCGTCCGAGACGCGCTCGCGCTGCGCGAAGCGCTCCAGGCGCTGGTCCACGGCTTTGGGCTCGCAGACGATGCGCTCGTGGATGCGAAACAAGTGGGCGTCGAACTCTCGGCCTTGACGGTCGCCGAGCGCCTGGCGCTCGCGAACTTTGCGGAACGCCTCGCAGAACGAGCGCCACGATTGCTGGAGTCTCCCCGGCCCGACCGAGGGGTCGCGTTGCTTCGGCTCCAGGCGCGATGGCTGGCAGTACAGCGTTCGCTCGCAGTGGGACGATGGGTCGCGCTCGATCCCTACGCGGATCGGCCGACGGTGATCCCGGCTGCAGAATCACGACTGCGGAAGCACGAGTTCGCCGCGCTCGCAGAACAGGGCCGGATGCTGTTGGAGGAGCAGCGTCGACGGATCCTCATCGGTGTACCCGAGGCGGCGGGCTTCAGCTTGCTGGAGGACCTGCTCGGAAGAACCGCCGAGGCGGCCCGGGGAGCTCGGGGCGAAGCGATCCGGGACGCTCGCGAGCGCCTCCTTCCCTCGAGGAGCCGCCAGATCGAGATCTCTCCCACGCCGGCGGACCGACGCCCGGACCAGGCATTGGCCATGACCCAGGAGCACGAACGCGCTATATCGGACGACCTCCAGCAGCGCTACGGCTACGACCTGCTCACGCGAAACTGCTCCACCGAACTCCAGCGCGCGCTGGTCGGCGCCTTCGGCGGACCGGAGGCCGAGTCCGATTCGCTAGGCGGCACCCTCGCCCCCAGCCAAGGCCTCGGATTCATCCCGTGGCGCTACTTCCGTCAGGTGGTGGCCCACTACCCGGTGGCTGAACTCGAGCGCCTTCCATCCCACCGCGAGCGCCTGCTCGAGGGTCTGTACGCCCGGCCCGGTCGCTGGCAGACCTACCTTCGCGAGGCTGGCGTACTGACATCCAGCGTCTACACCCCGCGAGATCAGGACGGCAGTTTCCTCTTCTTCACGAACGACGCACGCTGGCTGCGCCCGATCTACGGTGCCGTCAACCTGCTGGCCGGCCTCGGCGATGCGAGCCTGGGTGCGCTGGCCGCACCCTTCGACCGCGGACGACGCCTACTGCGAGGCACTCGCGGCGCCCTCTTCTCCCTTCCTGAACTAGCGTTCGGGAATGTCCGCAAGGGATCTTACGACCTGTCGACCCTGCCGTCGCTGGTGGAAGGAAACAATCCTGCCCGCGAGAGAAATAGGGGTTTCTAGAGGGCTACCCCGACGGGCAATCCCCGGTCGACGAGTAGTTGACGAAAAACCCACTACTCTGTCATTGGGCAATACGCAGCCTGAACTCCCTATCACCGCAGCGGCGCGTAACCGCTCGCTGCAATCGGGATCTGCCGTGGATCTGGGCATCGCGGGAAAACGTGCAATCGTCTGCGCCTCGAGCAGGGGGCTGGGCCGCGCCTGCGCGGAGGCGCTGGCTCGCGAGGGCGTCGACGTCACGATCAACGGACGCAACGCAGAGGCTCTCGCCGCGACGGCCGCCGCGATTCGCGACGGCACGTCGGTCCGGGTCGAGACGGTCGTCGGCGACATCGAGTCCGAGCAGACGCACGAGACACTACTGCGCGCATGTCCCGAGCCCGACATCCTGGTCAACAACAATGGGGGCCCGGCCCCCGGACGCTACCAGGACTGGGATCGGGACAGCTGGATCCGCGCGCTCGACTCGAACATGATCGCCCCGGCACTCATGATCCGCGCGGTTCTCGACGGCATGGTCGAGCGCGGCTTCGGCCGGATCGTGAACATCACGTCGGCGATGGTGAAGACTCCCCTGCCCCCGATGGGTCTCTCGACCGGCGCCCGGGCCGGGCTCACGGCGCTCAGCAAGGGGCTCTCTCGTCAGGTCGCGTCGCGGAACGTGACGCTCAACAACCTCCTGCCCGAGCGCTTCGACACCGACCGCCAGAAGTTCATGGCCGAGATGCGCTCCAAGCTCGGCGGAATCAGCATCGACGAGGCCTACGACGAGATGAAGAAGTCCATCGCGGCGGGCCGGCTCGGCCGCCCCGAAGAGTTCGGTGCGGCGTGCGCCTTTCTCTGCAGCGCGCACGCGGGCTACATCTCGGGTCAGAACCTGCAGCTCGACGGCGGAAGCTACGGCGGTCTCGTCTAGGGGCCCTCCGAAGCGGAGCCTCGGCGGCATCCGGATGAGGTAGTCTTGGCTGGCAAAGTCGAAAGAAGGGGGCCAGAAGCCATGCCTGACAATACGCCCGCTCCCCGTCTCACCCTGGGACATAGCACCCTCGCCGCCCGTGACCTCGACAACCTCTGTGCATTCTACTGCGACGTGCTGGGCTTCGAGGTCACGAACCGCGGGCCGGTGGGAGACGAGGGCGCCGAACTCGCGTTCCTGAGCCAGGACCCTGCGGTCCACCACCAGATCGCGATGGTGAGCGGCATCCCGGTGCCGGACCCGGCGTTCCGGATGGTCGATCACCTCGCGTTCCGGACCGGCACGCTAGACGACCTGCGGGCGCTCCGGGCAGCCCTGCTCGCCGCCGGCATCGACGACGTCATTCCCATCACCCACGGGAACGCATGGTCGATCTACTTCACCGACCCCGAGGGCAACGGGATCGAGTGCTACGTGGACACCCCGTTCCACATCGCCCAGCCCTACGGCAAGGGATTCGATCTCGACCAGAGCGACCAGGAGATCGTCGAGGCGACCCGGGAACTGATCGAGTCCGAGCCCGAGTTCCGTCCGATGGCGGAGTGGCAGGAGGACTTCGCCAAGCGGATCGAGCGACGCTGAATGGCAGCAGGCGAGAGCCCCGCGAGGGGCGATCGGGGATCGCCCCTCGGCTGGAAGCTGCTTCCGCACTCCCCTTGGTACAGCAATGCTCCGATCTGCTACTGGCTTGCGGATCAGCTCGGCGGACAGACCGCGCAGATCTTGTTTCCGTCCGGGTCGCGAAGGTAGGCGAGGTACATCCCGTTCTCGCGGACACCCGGCGGACCTTCGATCGCGACACCGCCATTCGCGACACCGGCCGCATGCCAGGCATCGGCCTGTTCTGCAGACTCGACTCGGAAGCCGGTCGTGGTTCCGTTGCCATAGGTCGCGGGTTTCCCGTCGATCGGGATCGTAATCGCGAACGCACCAGCGGGGCTCAGATAGAAGTACCGGCCCTTGTTGTCGACACCGGGACCGATGCCTAGCGTTCCAAAGACCGCGTCGTAAAACTGCTTCGCTGCCTCGATATCGCTGACGCCGACCATCACGTGGCTGAACATCTTGTTCTCCTGGGGGTTCCGATTCGTCGTATGCGGTCGGGGACAATAGCGGATCGATCGGAATCGGGCCTCGGCGAACGGCCTCTCGAAGTCCATGGCGGACCGGAATTGCCGAGAGTTGGAGACGCGAGTTCCGGGGCGTTGCCATTGCAACGCCCGCGGTCCAGAATGATCTGAGACGCAGCAGAGAAATAGGCCGGGCCTACGGCTCGCGATACCGATACTGGTCGCAGTTCTCGATCACCGGATCGAGCATCGTCAGATTTCCTCGGGCGACTTCGTTCCCTTGCGGAAAGACGGGGCCCTGCACGACGCCGATCGCGCTTCGAACGCGGTCGTCCTGGTAGTAACAGTCGTAGACCTGCGCGAGCAAGCCGGCGAACAGCGCCGGCTCGGACGCACTCAGCTCGGTCACCTTCTCGTGACGCGCCTCGGCAGAGAGCGTGGCGAAGTCGTCGCCGAGCTGCGCGAGAATCGCCTGGAGCGCAGGTGCTACGGCCTCACCCTGGGTCACGAGGAAGGCGTCGAAGCCGACTTCGCTGGCGCTCGGCATGCGGCCGTCCTCGCTCGCGGGGACGAGCGTATCGAGGAGGGCTCCGAGTACAGATTCGTTCGACATCCTTCTCTCCTGGCTCAGTCGAACAGGTCCGACAGGTTCTTCTTGATCGAGTCCGCGATGTAGAGAGCGCAGGCCTGAATCGTACTCGCCGGGTTCACGCCGCCAGACGTGACGAAAATACTGCCGTCGATGATGAAGAGGTTCTTCACATCGTGGCTGCGGCCCCAGTGGTTCACGACGGAGCGTTCCGGATCGCTGCCCATCCGCGCAGTGCCCAGCAGGTGCCATCCCGTCGGACGCAGCGGGCCGCCACTCGCGACTTCGTAGGCGCCGGCCGCGCGTATGACTTCTTCGCCGCGCGCAAGCCCGTGCTCGATCATCTTCAGGCTGTTCTCGCCGTACTTGTAGGTGATCTTCGGCGCAGGGATTCCATCGGAGTCGACGAGCTCGGGATCGAGGGTCACGCGATTGTGCTCTTCGGGCAGGTCCTCGCCGACGATGCCAATGGCCGCGACATGATCGAAGCGCTTCTCAAAGGCATCGTGATGGTCCTTGCCCCAGGGAATCAGCCCCGTCATGAATCCCGCCATCGCCGTCGAGAGCGGACCCGTACCACGGCTGATCTGCATGTTGTATCCACGAACGAAGCCACGCGACAAATCGGTCTCGTAGAACTGCTTGCTCAGGATGCAACAGGCCTGGGGTCCCTTGTGACTGTCGAGGCGCTCGTGGAAGAGCCCCTGCACGATGCCAAACGCGTGGAACATCAGGTTCTTTCCGACGAGACCGCTGCGGTTCGCAAGCCCATCCGGAAACCGCGACGATTTCGAATTGAGCAGCAAGCGCGGCGTTCCGATTCCGTTGCACGCCATGATCACGATCTCGGCCCGTTGGAACTGCTCGTCCCCGTTCTCATCGTAGTAGTGGACGCCCTTGGCCATGCCCTCATCATCGACCGCGATCTCACGAACGCGACATCGTGTCCGCAGCTCGACCCCGCGCTTAACCGCCCGGGGCCAGTAGGTGATGTCGGTGCTCGACTTGCCGCCCTGGGAGCAACCACTCATGCAAGGGCCGAGGTTCAGGCAGCGGTCGCGCCCGTCGTAGGGCTCGGAGATGATCGCACTGTCGGAGGGCCACCAATGCCAACCGAGCTTGTTGTACCCGCGTGCCACCGTCTCACCGACGAGGCCCATCGCGAGCGGAGGCAGCGGCGGCTGCTTGGGCGGACACATCGGATCGCCTGCCAGTCCCGACACACCCATGATCCGATCATTCTCGACGAAATAGGGCTCGAGGGTCGCGTAGTCGATCGGCCAGTCGTCAGCGACACCGTCGAGTGTCTTCACCTTGAAGTCGGAGGGGTGGAGCCTCGGAAAATGGGCGCCGTAGAGGATCGTGCTCCCACCGACGCCGTTCCAGTTCACGGCGGCGCACTCCGAGTCGTCGTTGTTGATCGGGTAGTCCGTCTCGAGCCCGCGCACGTTCGGGTCGATGGCGAAGGACCCAAATGCACGGCTCTCCCAGTTCGCGGAATTCGTCGGGTAGTCCCCCGGGTCCACTCTCCCGCCCTGCTCCAGGCAGACGATCCGCATCCCCGTATCGGAAAGGCTCCATGCAGCCGCAGCCCCCGATGCCCCGGCCCCGACGATCAATACGTCGACGACGTCTTCGCTCATGGTCACATTCCCCGCTCCGCTCGAGTATGGGGAATCAGGGTAGACCTGAATGACGGATTTGGCCGGGCCCTGTCTTCAGGGTGCCCGCCGTGTTGGAGGCGTCACCGCTGAAGCGGGAGGGGGGAGCCAGTCCCTAGCGGGTGCCGCCTTCGTGTGCCGACACGGTGCGGCCGCGTACACGCTTCAAGTAGGCCGCTGGCGGAAAGAAGGCCAAGGTGAGAGCTGTCGCGGCGAGGGACGCAATCGTCACGGAGAAGACGCCGATGAGCCGTAGCAATACCGCCGCAAGCTCGGTGCCGAGCAGCCGTTCATCGGGTTCATTTCCCAGCGTGACAATGACGATCAATCTGAATGCGAGTGCGATCAACGGCAACGCAGTAACGGCACCGGTCCAGATCGACCAGAGCAGGAAACGATTCGTCACCACCGGATCGGCCAGGCCCAGGTTGTCGCGCCGACGCATGGCCCGCCAGAAGCGCACGGATTCGTAGAATGCCCAGGAGGTGGGAAGGAGTCGGGCGAGGTTTGTCGCCACCATCGAATAGGAGTTCTCCATGCTGGCGTATCCGCCGATCAGCGTATGAGCGCTGGTTGCGAGGATCGCGGCAATGATCGCCCAGGCGAGGTTCTGTGCACCCCGCTCCGAGGGATGGAAGACGCGCAAGGTAAAGATCGTCATGGCGATCGTGCCCGAGGCAAATGCAACGTGGCCGATGACGTTGATCGAGTCGGCGAGTTCGGGCTGCGTCCCCAGCAGGGAGCTTCCGAGTACCCGCCCTGAAAGGCCGATGGAGGCACCTACGAAGTAGAGGCCGCCCCAGAATTCGGGGGACTGGCCCGTCCGTGAAGCGAGCGTCAGCAGCCGGATTCCCGGTGCGATGAACAGGAAGAAGACGAGAAGAGGTCCCAGGAAGATCATCGATTCAACACCCGAGGCACCTCATCGGAAGCCACTGGGCCGGGGTTGAGCGGAAGGCGGTCTGGATCTCTCTGCGGGCTCAGAGGAGTGTATCCAAGACAGAGAGGCCAGAACCCGGATCCGCTCCTAGCGAGTACCCCGCGGAGTCCCAGGGCTTCGGCCGGATGGATGTTGTTTGCGTAGCCGTCGAGGAAAAGGGCTTCCTTGGGAGAAACGCCGAGGCGCTCGAGCGCGAGCTGGAAGATGCGGGCGTCGGACTTTCGAATTCCAACCTCACTGGAATTGATCACGACGCCGAAGAGTTCATCGACCGGCAGCAGGTTGACTCTGCCTCCCCTCGTGCTCCTTGAAATGCGGTCAGCTGACGCAGATCTAGCGCACAATGATCGACATTTTGCGGCAACACCGATCCTTCCGGCGAATCACAGATTGATTCTCTACTCGGGAATGGCGTACCCTAAGCGGTTGCAGCGATTGTTGCGGCGCATCGAGGCGCTGATCGACCCGCTCGCGGCACTGCCAATATTCGTAGAAGGAGCTTCTGGTAAATGAGCTTGGATCCGAACAAGATGTTGGAAAGCTGCAGAAATGGGCAGTGGAATGTCGACGATTTCGACTGGACAAAGACGCCAGAAGTCGAACTGAACAAGACGATCGAGATGCGGTTTTGCCAGTTCTATATGGATCAGTGTTTCATAGAACGGCTTGCAGGCACCCTGTTCCAGGCCCTCTCTGACAGAATGGATGACCCGGTCCTGAAGGAAATCTATCAATGGTGTCATCTGGACGAGATCAGGCACAGCCAGGCAGCCTACAAGTTGTGCGACTATTTCGATGTCAACCACTACAAACTGTACACGCCAAACATAAGCCTGCTCAAGTTGACGCCACACTTCGTCAACCTGGTCAAGACTACGCACCCGGCCGTAGCCAACGCCATGATTCTCGGCGGTGAGATCATCCTCGACATCGCCCTTTTGCGCGCCATCAACGACAACCTGCCCGACCCAATGAGTCAAGCAGTCGTCAAGAAGATCAACCGGGATGAAGCCAGGCATCTCGCAATGGATTTCTTCATGACCGAGTACTGCGCCGAACACGAGCTCCCGAACGATGGCTACGTGAGTGCCGATCTGTTCGACAATGCGGATCGTCGCGGCTTTCTACGCTACGGCCCGGCCGCATTCAACGAAGTCTTCTTTCGCCCCATGGCAATCCTCGATCCGTCGGGCAAGCAGATGGAATCCGTGATGAGAAGGCTGCGAAAACTCAACCTGAGGGAGAGCGTCAAGAACAATCCGGCGGTGAAAGACTTCAACAACCAGGCGGCGTTTTACGAAACCCCTTTAGGCGGTTGGGTTGGCTGGGGAATTCGCAAAACCTATCAGGCCATCACCGGTGTCAACGTGGATTGGATCAAAGCGGGCTCGTCCGACAGACTGAACTTGTACGACAGTGATGACGAAACAATCGATGCAGATCGAACTGCCGTTCAGCTGGCAGAAGACATCGTCGGGGAGACGCTGACCACGAACTAGGGCGCTGGCGCACGAATCGAGCTTTGGCAGCGCTCCGCTCCGTGGAAACTTGTCAAGTTACCCCCTCGTTAGGGAGCGTTAAACCAAGATGATGCGATTGCTCACAGCTATCGTACTCCTCGGTGCCACCCAAGCAGCCGCAGAGGGTTTGAGTCTTCCCTTCAGTGGCCGGTGGTTCGTCGCGCAAGCAGGAGACTCCTTGAACGTAAACCACCACATGAGTTCACCAGCCCAATTCTACGGTATCGACTTTGTCAAGGCGGGTGGCGCTAGCGGCCGAGAGCTGGCGAGAGGAACACCCAGCCGTGTCTCGGACTACTACTCATGGGGTGAAGACGTTCTTGCGCCAGGGAACGGAACCGTCGTGGCGGTCGTTTCCGACTTGCCCGACAACCCGCTTGGCACCAAAGACCCGAAAAACCACGCGGGCAATTATGTCGTCATCCAGATAGACGACGATCAATTCGTGTTTCTCGCTCATATGCAACAGGGCACCGTCACCGTTGCGCCTGGCGACAACGTTCAACAGGCTCAAACACTGGGCCTCTGTGGGAATTCGGGCTACTCGGACTATCCCCACATTCATTTCCATGTTCAGGACACGCCCACACTGGACGAGGGGACCGGCCAGAATCCGACATTTGGTCCGATCGATGTGGAGCTCACGGGAAAGCACCTGGAAGCAGTCACGTGGCCACTGATTCGCGGTCTATTCGTCTCGAATTCGATCGAGTCCATGGGCCAGCAGATCCAATCCCCTTTGTCTCTCGCTTTGCGAGTAGCACTGTCCAAGAGCTTGCAGCTGAAGCCCTATCCGCTGGACGGTGGGAGGCGGTGGACACGAGGGCCTGAAACTGGCGGCGCTGCTCGAGAAGCCTTCCCAGTGCAATGAGCACGAACAGGATCCACGCCGATCAGATCGACACCGATGAACTTCTGGTCAGGCGTCTGATCGCGAGCCAGTTTCCGCACTGGGCCGACCTACCCGTGGCGGCTGTGCCAAGTTCTGGCACCGAGAATGGGATATACCGCCTCGGCGACGAGATGGCAGTCCGATTGCCGTATCGACCGGGGATGAACGACCAGTTCGAAAAGCTCGATCGCTGGCTGCCAAGGCTTGCTCCACATCTCCCGATCTCGATTCCGGAACCCCTGGCCCTTGGTGCGCCCGACAAGGAGTACCCTGCGGTGTGGTCGATTGTCCGATGGTTGGACGGCGAGGAAGCGAGGCTGGAGTGCTTTGCGGATCCTATCGAGGCAGCCAGGCAACTTGCCGCTTTCGTGCGCGCCCTGACTGCAACCGACGCAACGGATGGACCAGAACCAGGGGTTCACAACTTCTGGCGTGGTGTCCCGCTCGCAGCGCGGGACGAGATGACTCGCGGGAGCATCGGGGAGTCGGAGGGCCTCGTCGCAACGGAGGCCGTGATGCGAGCCTGGGAGCACGATCTCGGGGCTCCGGCGTGGGACGGACCACCAACATGGCTGCACGGCGACCTGGCCCCTGACAACATGCTGCTCACTGACGGTAGGCTCAGTGCGGTGATCGATTGGGGCGGCATGGGCGTGGGTGATCCGGCCACAGAGTTGCTCCCCGCCTGGAACCTGTTTCGTGGAGCGAGCCGTGAGGCCTACCGCGAAGCGCTCGGGTTCGACGACGCGACCTGGGCGCGAGGTCGGGGCCTGGCACTGTCCACATCAATCGTTGCGCTTCCCTACTACAAGGACACGATTCCAGTACGTGCGAAGCATGCAACGGCTGTGATTCGAGAGGTGCTGGCCGATCAAGAGCGGAAGCTGACGTTCTAGAGATTCGCCTCACGAACGGCTGAATCCCTGGCTCATCTATCCGCTTGTCTGTTCTTGTGGCTCCAGCAATTCCATGACCGCCTGGATCAGGCTTCTGGCCCTGACAGGTTTCTCCAGGTAATGGATGTTCATCCTGTCAGCACCCTCCGCGTCGATCGCCTCACTGACTCCGGTACACAACCCGCTCCCCGTGAGATCTGGCAATCCGTCGGGCCCGACCGCAGTGATGCCGTAGGTCAGATCGAGCGTGATGTCTTCGCCGAGGAAGGTGAAAGTGGAACTCAGCGAGTCCTGGCTGACGCCGTCGTTCGTCTTCGTGAAGCTCGTGAACTCGTGCAGAACCGCGAAGTCGTCGAGGTAGAGGAACCATCCCTCGTGGGGTGTCTATTCGCGGAAACAGCGGGTACGTGACACGGTAGTCGGCCGATCCACCGCACCGCCTCGAGTGCCGGAGGCCGCTAGCCCAAGGCGCGGTGCGGCCTGGATGCGTTCCGTTCACTTCTGACCGAAAGTGGCGGGATCCCGATCGAATCCTCCGAACATCTCACTCCACTTGTAGGCGATCAGCAGGTCGATCAGCTCGGACTCCCCGCCGCTCCGGGTCTTCTCCATCTCAGCTCGGAGAACCGCGAGGGCCCCGTGGACTTCGGGCCCGAACAGAGACTCCAGATACTCGTTGGGGATGCGCGGCTTCGTCGGGTCCAGATCCCAGTTCTCGTCGAAACGCATGGGGCCGATCGGCGGCACATAGAAGACGTTCGGCTGTGTGCCGTACTCCGGATGCAGTGGCAGGGCAACCTTCCACTTGTCGACGAGCTTGTAGATCGGCGCATCCTGGTCGTCCCGGTATCCAACGAAACGAACACGGCCCGGACACTGCCTCGCACACGCGTTGGCAATGCCCTGCTCGATGCGCGGGAAACAGAAGATGCACTTCTGCGCGACCCGCCGGGCCTCGTTGAAATAGATCTTCTTGTACGGGCACGCCTCCATGCAGAAGCGGTAGCCTCGGCAGCGGTCCTCGTTCACCGTGACGATGCCATTCGCGCTGCTCTTCTCGATCGCCTTGCGCGGGCAGGCTTCCAGGCATGCTGGATGCGTGCAGTGGTTGCAGATCCGCGGCAGGTAGAAGTAGTAGGAGTTCGGGAACTCACCATCTCCCTGATCCTCGTCCCAGTTCGGACCCCAATCCGGGCGGTCGCCCTTGACCTGCAGGTGCGCCCCGTTCCCTTTGCCCTCGAAGAGCACCTCTTGATGGTTGTAGTCACCCGCCTGCCCGAATTCCTTCCGCGTGGGAATGCGGCCGGGATTCGCGGCGCCGTCGCGGAAGCCACCCCCGAGCTCTTCCCAGTCTCTGGGCGTACCCCGACCAGGCTGGGTGTTGACCGTGTTCCACCACATGGACTCCATGCCCTCATCCTGGGTCCAGAGCCGCTTGCAGGCGATCGTGCAGGTCTGGCAGCCGATGCACTTGTTCAGGTCCATCACCATCGCGAGCTGTCTCTCGGTCGCCGTCACTTCCGGCCTCCCCCTGCCCCGCCCGTCGCTTCGATCGAGAGGATCTGCCAGTCACCAGAAAAGGCCTTGATTCCGGCCCTCTCTTGGTTGCTGCCCTCCCAGATCGCAACGCCGAAGCCCGTCTGGGTGCCAGGCCTAAGCTGCGCAGCCATGGGCCCACCTGCGCTCTCGAGCTCGCGGCCGATCACGACCCTCCAGCGCCCGTCCTTCCATACACCGTGGGCGCGGATCCCCGAGCCGGGGACCGGAGCGGTCGTCCCCAACCCTTCAGCGCTGATCTCTCGTGCCTGGCTGGGCGCGTCGGCTCGCCAATGCCAGGCGTTCACGGCCGCACCGGGCTTCCCCATGACGATGATGGGGCTGTCCTCGTTTGCGGGTAGCGCGATGGCTGCGGCATCGGGAAAGCTCGTGTTGTCATCCAGATCGTTATTCTCACTCGCGTCTTCCCACTCGAGTCGGAAGGCCAGACCCTGACCATTGTGGAGAGCGGCGACCCGAACCTCGTCCACGGCGCCGATCCGTCGATCGATCCACGATGCGCGAATCGCAGCGGTGGGTTGCATGCCGAGCGGCGTGCCTGTCAGAGGCAGCGTCTCGGAGGCGCCCGCTCGCCACGCAGATGCGTCGGGATCGAGCAAGACTTCAAGGTCCGTGTCCGGAAGGTAGCTGGCCAACATGTGATCTCTCCAGGGCGGGCTCGCATCTCACCGCACGCGCGGCGGCGCTAGCTGCTCCGTGGCTCCTCTCGTTGCAGACGCTCGCTATCCCACTCGAGCAACGCCCGAAGACCGTGCAGAGTGGCTGCGTAAAACGGTGCGGCCTCCACTTCGTCGAGCCGTATGCACAGCGTCGGTATCCAGGAACCGGGGTGGCGCTCGATGAAGTCGCGCTGGCCCCTTCGATAGGGCCCGGCGTCGACTCCCTCGCGCTGCGCTTCTGCCTCCCGATAGGCCAGGTAGTGCATGAACTCGAGTTCGGTCGTCAGATGATCGGAGAGCTCCTGAGGCGTGCCAGACAGAGTGAGCCCGAAGTGGTTGTAGAAACGCGCCGCCTCCTCCATCACCTTCATTCGAATTCCACCGTAGAGCCCGCCGTAGAGCGGACAGAGTGGGCCCTTGGGACCGGCCTCGAACAGGCGCGTGTACTCGATCTCGAGCTCGTCTTCCACTCCAGCATCACGGAGTGCATCCCAGGATCCCGACCCCTCACAGAGCGCGGGCGAGATGTCCGACAGCGCGCCGAGCAGCGACTCGACCAG
Organism: bacterium; assembly: GCA_024226235.1. Classification (GTDB taxonomy): domain Bacteria; phylum Myxococcota_A; class UBA9160; order UBA9160; family UBA6930. The sequence goes on along the minus strand of JAAELW010000064.1, from coordinate 37,577 downwards.
CTCCCCGTCCTGCACCCATTCCTTGAAGCCAGCATCGGGGTAGATCATCGCCTCCGCAAAGAGTCGATAGGCACCACTGCGTGCCTCAGCGAGCCCCCCGCGACTATCCCGCACGGGGTGCCCCGAGCTTGGTCACTTCGACCCGCGTACCACGATCGTTCATGCCCGGCTGCCCGACCGTCATGAACTGCTGCAGGTGATAGTAACCACCCGCCATCTGAATCGGATTGAACGGGGTGCCCGTCGTCACTTGATGGGATTTCTTGCCTGGGAACTGATACGGCTCCCAGGCGTGGTAGACGATGACCTGTCCGGGATGGACCGCCGCCGAAATCTTGACAATGACTTCGAAGTCGCCGAGATCGTTGCCCACCCGGACGCGCTCGCCGTCCTCGACCCCGCGGGCCGCGGCGTCACCCCGGGCCATGTACATCACCGGCTCGCCCCGCTGCAGATCGAGCATCAGCTTGTGGTCACGCCAGCTACCGTGGATCGACCAGCGCGTATGCCCGCCGGTCATCTGCAGCGGGTAATCCCCGCCGATCGCCGGATTGTCTTTGTGGATCGGGAGCTGCTCGCCGAGCTCGAGATAGAACTCCTGATCGATGAAGAACTGCATCCGCCGAGTCAGCGTCGGCCAGACGATCTTCTTGTCAGTATGCCAGGTGTTGGCCGTGATCGTCTCGTGCTCTTCTATGTCGGTAGCATTCGTGATGTTCATGGGGCTTCTGCCCAACCCCGTGTGCCGCGCGTAGCCCTTCTCCTTGAGCTCTTCCCAGGTCACTCCCCCCAGGTTGCTCGTAATGTAGAGCGAGGCCTTGAGCAGGGGCTCGGGGTCGTCCGCACTGACGAACCCTCGATAGCTGAAGTCGTCAAAGACGTTCTCCAATGAGCGGATGTCGCCAGCATGGTCGAAGAAGTCGACTTGCTTGCGCGCGACGGCCCGCTTCTGGATGGACTCCATCAGTCGGTAGTGAATCTCCCAATCGGTCTTCGATCCGGCATAGGGCTCTACCGCCTTCGTCGTGGCCTGCGTAAAGGGTGCTAGAGGGGTCGCCCAGACGATGTCGTCTCGCTCGTACCAGCCGGCAGCCGGCAGCACGTAGTCGCTATGGAGCGCCGTCTGACTCATGTGCCAGTCGACGGTGACCATCAGATCGAGTTTCGGCAGGAAACCCTCGTGTAGACGATCGTATCCGCGGACCCGGCGCAGGATGTTCCCCCCCGACGAGAAGAAGATCTTGGGCACGGGCGGGCGCAGCTGCCAGCCCTTGTCGAACGCCTCCGCAAGGTATTCCTCGGTATCGCGCGGCAACTCGGGATCCCAGCGGCGGGAAGCTCCGGTCAGCGGAGCGAGCCCGCCGTGAACGTGGAATAGCAGCGCCGAGGAGATGAAGTTCCCGCTCTCATGCAGCTCCCGCATGCTGCGCAGGTAGAACATCTCTTCGGTCTCGTCCTCCTTGGGGCCCATGCCCTTCCAGAGTTTCACGATGAACGGGCCGAGATCCGGCATCGGAGGAGGCGCGACGCCCACCGGAAAGTTCCCATCGATGGCGATCATCGGAAAGCCGTTGACGCCACTGCCCTTCTTTCCGAACTGACCGCAGAGAGCCATCACGAGGAACTGCACTCGCTCCATTTCGAGGCCGTGATAGAACTTCGAGAAGTTCGACTGCGTGAGAATCGTTGCCGAGCGGGCCTTCGCGATCTTGCGGGCCAGCGAGCGGATCAGCTTCACCGGCGTTCCCGTGATCTCGGCGGCCGCCTCGGGTGCGTAGTTCGCCAGGTGCGCGCGCAGCAGCTCGAAGACCGGCGTGACGGTCCGGCGACCCCCCAGGGTCTCGACTTCGTAGCGCCCCTCGAGCGCCGGGCGGTGGTCGCCTAGCTCCAGGGTCGTCCGTGAGACCTCCCGGATCTCCTGGGACTCGAGGTCGAAGAAGTAGAACGCGTCGTCGGCTCCTCCCGCCTCGAAATCGCTGCCACGCAGGAAGCGCTGGGTCTCCGGATCTACCAGGAACGGAAGGTCTGTCTGCTCACGGACGAAGTCGGTGTCGTGAAGGCCCTCGTTCACGATGACGTGACACATCGCGAGACCGAGCGCGGCGTCGCTTCCGACGTTGACCGGGGCCCAGAGATCCGCGTGAATGCCCGAAGCGTTCAGATCGGGTGTGATCGCCACGACCTGCGCACCCTTGTAGCGCGCCTCGTTGATGAAGTGAGCGTTGGGGATCTGCGTATAGGCGGGGTTGCCGCCCCAGATCAAGATCAGGTCGGAGTAGAAGAGGTCATCCGCGGAGCTGGAGAACGTGATCTTCCCGCAGGTCACAGCGGCACCCGGATGGTGGTCACCCACCTCCGAATCGATGTCGAGCACCGTCATGTCGAGCAGCCGGATCGTCCGGACCAGACCCACCATCGCGGCGCCGTTCGTCATGCCGCCACCCATGTCCCAGTAGACAGAGCGTGGCCCATCCTTGCGGAGCGTATCGATCACGTGGTCGGCGATGTCGTCCATCGCCTCTTCCCAGCTCACCCTCTTCCACTTGCCCTCGCCCCGCTCGCCGACGCGCTTGAGCGGATGCCGGAGCCGGCTCCCATCGTACATCCGGTCGCTGTACGAGCAGCCCTTCTGACAGCCACGCGGATTGAAATCGGGCACCGAGGAATTCGTCTGCGGATAGGTCGATGCCTGTTCCTCACGCATGACCATTCCGTCTTTGACAAAAACGTTGAACGTGCAGCCGCGTTGGTACCAGCAGTTGACCTGGTGCGTGCCCTTGACGACACGATCCCAGGTGAGGCGCTCCCGATAGAGATCCTTCCAACTCGTGAACTCGGCGACCGGGGGCGGCGCCAACCCTGACCCGCCCTGGGCCGAAGCCCGGGACACATCCGTCACACTCAGATGCCCCAAGGAAAGGGACACGCCGGCGAGACCGGAGTAGCGGAGGAACTCCCTGCGTGTAACGCTCATGGCGAATCGCTCCCCAGGGAACCCGATGGGAGATCTGACCGAAGTCCGTGCATCCGGAATCGGGCCCCAGACAGGCGATAGCATATCGCGCACTCTGAACGCGATGTCTGATGCAGTCATTCAGATGCCGAACACCGAGATAGCAAGCATCTGACAGAGGAGCGGAGCCGAAAGTGAGACCACCCAGAGCAGGAGCGGCGGGTCTCGCGATCGTATCGATGCTGCTACTCGGCGGAGCATTCCTGCTCGATTCGCCGCTCGGATGGACGACCCGAGATGCCTTCTGCCTCTCGTGCCACGAGATGGCCACGAATATCGGCGGGCACTTCGAGCAGAACCTCTGGCTCCCGGGCACCGAGGAGCGCCATGCCGGCTGCGCCGACTGTCATCTGCCGCAGCGCTTCGTCCCGCGAACCCTGCGCAAGCTGCGCGCGGCCAGGGAGCTCTACCACCACGTGATCGGCACGATCGCAACGAAAGAGAAGTTCGAGAGCCGACGAATGGCAATGGCCCGCACGGTCTGGGAGGACCTGCAGAGTAACCGCTCTGGTGAATGCACGGGCTGCCATGACGCAGCAGCCGCACCCTCACCGAGCGTCACGGCAAGCGCGTACCACGAGCGCGCAGCCGAGCACTCGATCTCCTGCATCGGCTGCCACAAGGGGATCGTCCACGCGATCGATCCCACAACGCCTGCCACCGAAGGGTATGACGATGCCGCTCCCTGCCTGCAATGCCATGACCCGAGACGCGTGAACGCCATCTGGGACGTGCCCCATTCCGATCCGGCCGCAAGCGGCGGGACCGCGCCCGGTACGCTCTGCGAAGACTGTCATGCCATGGATGCGAATCACCTCCGCTATCCGATCGACCGCGGTGGCCGCACAGCGAATACCCATGCCGCGTCGGGCAACTCCTGCGCCGAATGCCACCGCGAGGGCAAGCGAGCCGACTGGCAGGTACACGCCCATGGCTCTGACGAGGCCAGCTGTGACTCGTGCCATCGCATCCATCCCGGCCGGGACGGTCGACGTACTCCAGCGGGCAGCGGCGCCACGTGCACCGCGAGCTGCCATGCCTGGATCCAAGACGAAGCCGCAGGCGAGCCGACTTCCACCGAGACCGATTGCATGAGCTGCCACAACCCCCATCTCCCACCCGAGACGACCCGCTGCGAGAGCTGTCATCGAATGGATGCAGAGGCCCGAGCCGATCAGACACCGGAAGCGCGGCGCTTCCACACGCGAGGCCAGCGAGAGGGGCTCGACTGCGGCGAGTGCCACAAGGGCATCATCCACCAGAGCCCTCACATCGAGTTGGTCACGACACTCCCGCCTTCGCCGTAGCGAGTATCGCCTGATCATCATTGTCGGTCGCAATATCGCCGCGAAGACCCATCTGGCGGTCTATATGTATCTAAGTGATATTGCTCGGCGCCAGACGTACCCACCCCTGGTACCGAGAGCAGGTGGAGAGCCCTTCGTGTCACCCCCCAAGAAGCGTCCTGGGTTCGCGATTTGCCGTTCTCTGACCGGTCGGGCCATCCGCGAGGCAGAGCTGGCCTGGTGCGGCGAAACGCTCCGGCAATTGCGCCGGCTCGCAGCTGAAGGAAAGCAATGAAGACGTGTGACAGGAGAAAGACCTCGATCTCCGGGATCGAGGCCCGGAGTGACGACGACCTGATCCGTATCGATCCAGGGATGACTAGAGGAGGAACTTCAAATGGCTGATTCAACGCTCGACAAGCTCGAAGTGGAAGCTGACGAAATCGATGGCGTCGGCCCGAGACGAGGGACGACGAGCCTGCACAGCTGTCTAGAAGCGATGCACGCTGGGAATCCGAACCCTTGACCGGATCGCAGGCTCCTGGAGAGATGGTCCACAGCAAGCCCAGTGACCCGTTCCTGTTTGCCGTCCATGACGGTGTCAACGTGCTGGTCCTGCTCTTCGTCCTCGCCCTGCCCTACGCCGACCCGAGCCTACTGGTAGCGGACTACATGAATGCGAAGGTGCTCCACCTGCTGGGGGTCGGCTGGTTCTACGGCGGGCTGATTGCGTCTTCAGTCGCAGTGAGTCGTTTCATCTGGATGCAGCCCGCACTCGACCACCAGAAGCTCGCGCACGGGTTTCGCTTCCTTCTGGTCCTCGAGGTCTTCTGCATACCGAGCATCATCTTGATCGCGTACGCCGGTATGGCGATGGTTTCCCAGCTCGGTGGTTTCGAATCCCAGCCCTGGGCCCATCAGGGCTATCTCGCCTTGCTCTACTCGCCGGTCGTCCTGATGATTACTCCGCGGCTCTACCACAAGCGCTTGATCAAGAACCCAGACGTCCACATCGAGCGCGAACGGCGTCTGGCATTCTGGCTGGATTCGAGTTTCATCATCGTGATGACCCTCGGCATCGGCTTCCTGGCCGCCTCGATGGTATGGAAGACTCCGCTCTTCTAGCCCAGCCGTTGCGAAGAACCCCAAGAGCCGACCTCCATCACCGTATCACTCACTTCCTCGAGGCAAACACGATGAGTACAACGCAATGCCAGGCCCGGGCTTGAATGCGGTCTTGATGTCAGCGCAATTCGCATCGGCCAAGATCCCTGCTCCAGCTTGAATCATCTCTGGCGGTGCGCAAGATGCGGGCGGTGCTGAAGGGTCGGCCTTACGGGCCCGGTGACCTGCATCGGGCGGCCCGGCAGGCTGCACGGGCCTGCTAGCGACGCCAGACAGAGACGTGCGCGGTGCTGTCACCCGTGAAGGGGGATCGCACCCAGTCGCTCCACCGCCCTTCCAGGTGCATGCCCGCGAGACGCGCCATCAGGTCGAGCTCTGCGGGCCACACGTATCGGAACGGCGTCGATACCGGCGCGCGCCCGGTGCCCGGCCAGTGGTGATGACTCGTGACCTGCTGCCAAGCGAGGTCAGTGTATTCGTCGAAGCCGATATGGGCGCTACTCACCTCGGACGGCTGGATCGTCTGCCCGGGCGGCAGTCGCCGCAGATCCGGGACGAGAACCTCGACCACGAAACGTCCACCAGGGCGCAGATGGGCCGCGGCGTTGGCGAAGCACGAGACCTGTTCGTCCTGGGTGGTCAGGTTCATGATCGTATTGAACACGATGTAGACGAGGCTGAAGGTCCGATCGAGCCTGGTGGTCGCGAAATCGCCGATCGTCACCTCGATCCGATCGCTTCCGGGTTTTTCCCGCAAGCGTCCGGCCATCGCAGGCGACAACTCGATCCCGTGGACGTCGACTCCGCGATCAGCAAGGGGAAGCGCAACACGGCCGGTGCCGATCCCGAACTCGAGGGCCGGCCCGCCCTCTGCCAGTTCGACCATCACGTCCACGATGGGGGCGAGGACTTCGCTGTCGAAGGCCGCGCTGGTGGTCGCATCGTAGTCGGCGGCGACATCCTCATCGAAGTAGTTCTCGGGCATGCGCATTGAAGCATAGGAAATTCGGGGCTGCGCTGTCTCCAATTGCACCAGGCCGGGGAGAAGATGTTCATCGACTACCTCTCACAGATCCCTGGACGAAGATTGACTGCGCCCTTCCCTTCGATCCGGTGATGGTTCCTGCGACAGCTGCGGACTACCCTCTCGTCGAAGGAGTCAGTAGCGATCTCGCGGATTGGATCGCACCGGGTAACCTACGCCGAAGAGGGGCAGGAAATGGCTGCTTCGGCACAGATCAGGCTGGTGAACTACGACTCGGACTGGCCGCGACTGTTCGAAGAGGAGCGAAATCGACTCCTCGATGTGCTAGGCCGACGTGTTCTCGTGATCGAACACATCGGAAGCACTGCCATCCCGGGCATGCCAGCCAAGCCCATCCTCGACCTGCTGGCGTTGGTGGAGGACATCCAGGCGGCGCCCGCCTGCTACGCACCCCTGCAGGCGATTGGCTATCAGTATCATCCCGAGCTTGAAGCGATGCTGCCCGGGCGGCGGTACTTCTGCAGATACGATCCCGCAGACCCGATCGAGCAAACCCACCACCTGCACATGGTCCAGATGAAGAGCGAATTCCACATGCATCAACTGTTGTTCCGCGATCACCTGACAGAGCATCCCGAAGACGCCGCCCGCTACCAGGCATTGAAGCAGGAACTGGCTGCACGGTTCCGGCACGATCGCGAAGCGTACACTGACGGCAAGACAGCCTTCGTGCGCGAGATCCTGGCTCGGGCCGGAGGCGACGGCTAATGCCGGGCCCGCTGGATGGCATCCGCGTGGTCGATCTGACCACCATGATCTCTGGGCCTCTGGCCACGCAGGTATTGGGTGACCAGGGCGCCGACATCATCAAGGTGGAATCACCCGGAGCAGGCGACCTGGTCCGCTACCTGGGCGCTTCCCGAGACGGCATTACCGCCACGTTCGCCACGGCCAACCGAAGCAAGAGATCTGTAGTACTCGACTTGAAGCGCCCGACCGGCCGAGCGGCACTCGAGAAGCTGGTAGCCACGGCGGATGTCTTCGTACAGAACTTCCGGCCCGGCACCGTGGACCGAATGGGACTTGGCGAAGACGCCATGCGCGCGCTTGCGCCCCAGCTCGTGTACGTGTCGATCAGTGGCTTCGGCGAAACGGGGCCCTATGCGCACAAGCGCGTCTACGACCCCTTGATCCAGGCGCTCTCTGGGCTGGCCACCATCCAGGGCAACCGCGGCGCAGGTCGACCGCGCATGATGAGGCTGGTCGTGCCCGACAAAGTGACGGCGATTACTGCTGCACAAGCGATCACTGCAGCACTCTTTGCACGCGAACGGACGGGCGCGGGCCAACACGTCCGGCTCTCTATGTTGGATGCGATGGTGTCGCTGGCCTGGGCCGAAGGCATGGCGGGGCAGACCTTCGTTGGCAAGGAAGTAGAGCAACCGCGCAACGCGCTGGCACAGGACCTGGTGTACGAGACCGCCGATGGCTGGATGACGGCCGGAGCGGTCTCGAACAGCGAATGGCGAGGCCTTGCACAGGCACTCGGCCACCCCGAATGGCTGGATGACGAACGCTTCAAGACACCGTCCGGACGCGTCGCCTACGCCAAGGAACGGCTCGACCAGACGGCAGACGTCTTGAAGACTCGCACCACGGAAGAATGGCTCCAACGGTTGGACACCGAACAGGTGCCATGCGCGCCGATTCTCGGGCTGGGAGAGGTAGCTGCACACCCACAGGTGCAGGCCAACCAGCTCATACAGGAGATGGACCATCCGGTCGCGGGGCGGCTCCGCATGCCACGACCCGCCGCGCACTTCGACACGACCCCGGCCAGGATCGAGCGCCACGCACCGCTGCTGGGCGAGCACACGAACGAGGTTTGTAGGGAGCTGGGCATGAGTGACGCGGAGATCGCAGAACTCGGCCCCGAAACGGAGTAGTTGGAGTCGTCGACTACGCCCGCGCAGCCTCGGCAATCGCTTCGATGTGGCGATGATCCGTGCCACAGCACCCACCCCACACGTTGATCTGCGGCAGGCGTCGCCGCAACGCTTGGCACTGCTCTCCGAACTCCGCGGGGTTGCCGTCGTCGAGTTCCGTGGCCTCGTCCAGCTCGGCGTGACTCTTGCGTGAGGCGTTCGCGCGGATGGCACGCAGCCGCTCGATCCATGGAGCGGAACCTGCAGCGAGAAGCACCTCTGTGAAGTGCGTTGGGTGCGCACAGTTGATTGCGTAGTACGCAGGATGGGCGTCGGTCGCCCGATCGACCGCCTCCATCGCATCTCCGACAGGTTGACCGGTTGGCAGGCGGCCATCGGTTTCGACAGTGAAAGCAATCACGGCCGGCATCGAGGAGGCTCGAGCCGAGAGTACGACTCCAATGGCTTCTTCGACGTGGGTCATCGTGATAGCGCTTACGAGATCTGCGGCCGAATCTGCGAAGGCCTCGATCTGGGCGCGATGGTAGGCCGCCGCCTGATCGACGCTCAGTCGATGAGAAGGGTCGTATCCATCCCCTCTGGGCCCGAGGCATCCACTGATCACGATCGGTGTCTCGCTCGTTTCGAAGCGATCACGCAAGGCCTCGAGCTGGCGGACCGATGCCTGGTTGAGCTCACGCAGAGCCGTCGCATCGTGACCCATGAGTGCTCCCCAGTCCTGGCTGGCACGCCACGTGGGTGTTTCGAGGACCAGCCCGAGGCCGCTCTTGCGAGCCAGCTCTGCGTAGATGGCGTAGTAGTTCTCGATCCGCTGGCTCCCCTCATCGGACGTCAGCAAGTCGAACGCCGCAAAGTGCGGAAGATCAATTCCGTCGTGGAAGATCAGCGTCGTCTCGAGCCCGCCGTCGGTAAGAAAGAGCTGCCCGTCAAGCTGAGGAAGCTGTTCGCGATATCTGGTCATTGCTCGTTTCGTCCTCCTGATCCAGACCGCCTCGGATCACATGATTGTGTACGGTCGCATCCGGATTGCGGAAAAGTGGGTCGATCAGTCACACTGCCATTTCGAGCAGGGACATGCCATGCGGCTCGGCAAAACCCCGGCATCCTGGGCCTCGAAAGCCAAGGGAGCACTGACACCGATGAGAAGTGCCGTTCGCTGCCTCGCCGGGCTGCTTCTGCTTGGCTGTTCCGAGGACTCGACAAGAGTCGTTCGACCCGAGCCTGGAAAGGTTCTCTACCAGAACGCCCGTATCTACACCCAGAACGTCGACCGCCCCTGGGCGGAGGCTCTGGTGACCGATGGGGAAGACATCGTCTTCGTCGGCTCGGGTGGAGGCGCCGAGCGCATCGTTGATGAAGGCACTGTGCGGATGGACCTGGGCGGCGCCTTCGTCGTGCTCGACCAGAACCCCTTCGACGTCGAGATCCAACGCTTGCACGCGCTCGAGCCACGCGCCGTCGTGGTGAACGGAGTCATCGAGAGTGGCTCCCTCTAGCCGGGTCTGATTACGTTGACCCGCGGCGCATTGCCAATTCAGACAGCGAGGCCCGCGCCTATGTGGATGCCGCCATTGATGCTCTCTTGTTTGAGGAATGCCAACGGCGTACATTTGGCAGGTACGAACTCGAGCAGAGGGGAAGCGCGGCGATGGCGAATACCCATCGGCAAGGGTTGCTCCGCTCTACCCTACTGCTCTTGCTCCTGGTCTCGACTGCTCGAGCGCAGCAGCCGGAATGGGACGCGCCGCGCGTCCTGATCCTCAACTCCTACCATCCCCAATACGAGTGGACCGAGCTCCTGGTAAGAGGTGTTCGCGAGGGACTGATCGACAGAGTCCTCGAGGAGCACATCCACGTCGAGTACATGGACGAACGGCGCTTCGTCGACGACCAGGCCTACGAGGAGAAGCTCACCGAGGTCCTCCGGCACAAGGCTGCCAGGTATCCGCCATCGGTGATCATCGCGAGCGACGACGGTGCCTTTCGCTACCTGCTACGCAATCGCGACGATCTCTACCCTGGCACGCCCGTGGTCTTCTGCGGGGTCAACGTCTTCGACCCGGAGACTCTCGAGGGCCAAACCGGATATACCGGAATCCTCGAGGGAATGGAGATCGCGGGGAATGTCCGTCTCATCAGGGACGTCCAGCCGAACGTTGGTCGGATCATCATGCTGACGGACAAGACCTCATTCGGAGCGCGCATGGGAAAGCGCGCCCGGGAGGTCATCCAGGGATTCGCCGAACAACCCCCCGACGAGGGGCTGGAGTTGGAGCTCTGGGATGACTTCACCCTCGAGGAACTCTACCGGGATGTCGGCGCGCTTGAATCCGACACAGCGCTGCTCCTACTGGCAATTCACGAGGACAAAGCCGGAAACTACTTTTCCTTCGCAGAGCAGCTGCCCGTTCTCTCGCAGGCCAGCACGGTCCCGATCTACGGAATGTGGGGTGCACTCCTGTTGGGCCATGGCATCCTGGGTGGAAGGTTGAACGATCCAGAACTGCACGGCCGGAACACCGCAGCCCTGGCCAGACGCCTAATAGCTGGCGAGCGAGTCGATGACATCCCAATCATCGAGAAGGCCGTCTACATGCCCTTCTTCGACTTTCGCCAGATGAGGCGTTTTGGGGTCGTCGACAGCGACCTGCCACTGGGGAGCACTGTGGAGTTCGGCCCCGTCAGCTTCTACTCCCAGTACCGATCCATGGTATGGGCGACGCTGGGGCTGGTGGTCCTGCTTGTTTCCATCATCGCCCTGCTGCTGGCAAACATAGGGCGCCGCCGGCAAGCCGAGACCGAGAGAGGAGAATTGGCGGAGCAACTCAGGCAGTCCCAGAAGATGGAGGCCCTTGGGCGGCTAGCCGGCGGAATTTCCCACGACTTCAACAACCTCCTGACCGTCATTCTGGGAAACTCGGAGATGCTCCTCGAGGAAGAGGGCGAAGCGGGAGGCTCGCGAGCCGGAGTCGTGAAGGAGATCCGTGCCGCCGGCGCTCGTGCCGCCGCCCTGACGAGGCAGCTCCTTGCCTTCAGCCGCAAGCAGATAGTGAAACCCATCGTGGTCGACTCGAGCAGCGTCATCAATGGGATGGAAAGCCTGTTGCGGCGGCTGATCCGGGAGAACATCCAGCTCACCGTCGAGGCGAGTGACACACCTAGTTTCATTCTTGCCGACCCGAGTCAGCTCGAGCAGATCGTCATGAACCTGGTAGTCAACGCCGTCGATTCCATCGCGGGTCAGGGATCGATCATGATTCGGCTCGATTCGATTCCCGAAGCCGCCACCACAGAGCCCGGAAACCCCTATCCCTGCGTACGGCTCACGGTCGCGGACACCGGCACGGGCATGGCCCCGGCGACCCGCGCCCATATCTTCGAGCCCTTCTTCACCACCAAGCCCGTCGGCAAGGGCACGGGTCTCGGCTTGTCCACGGTCTACGGAACTGTGCAACAACTGGGCGGGACGATCTCGGTCAAGAGCGCCCAGAACAAGGGGTCGACCTTCGAGGTGCTCCTGCCCAGAGTCGAGGAAGGCACCGCGGAGGAGAGGGCGGAGACGAGCCACGAAGCTCCCCACACCAGCGGCACCATCCTGCTGTGCGAAGACGAGGATCCGGTGCGTCACGTCATTTCCAGGATCCTGCATAGTGCAGGTTACACGGTGATCGAGACGGAGTGCGGTGACGAGGCCCTCGAGGTCGCGGCCTCACATGATGGGGGCATCGACATCCTGATCTCGGATATCATCATGCCCGGAATGAATGGCAAAGAACTGGCGGAGACCTTGCTATCGAGGTGTCCGGACGTACGCGTCCTGTTCGTCTCTGGACATCCGTCGGATGCCATCGACTTCCTCGGGGAGGAAACGTTCGCCTACGAGTTCCTCCCGAAACCACTCGACACGGGGATACTGCTGCAACGGGTCAGAGAGATTTTGGATGGGAGAAGGACTTCAATGGAAACGTCCGCATCTGAAACATGAATGGTGCCCGGAAGTCCTGTAGGCAGCCGCGGTGCCAGACGATCTAGATGGACCGCCTGATCGTTTCCATCAGGGCGTCCACATCAAACGGCTTCCTCATGACCGCAATGACATTTGGAGTCTTCTTCTCTTCGAGCTCTGACATATCCAATAGTCCGGTTACCAGGATCACCGGCATGTCCGGGGCCAGCGAGTGGAAGTGCTCCGCAAGTTCGAGGCCCGTCTTCCGCGGCATCGTGTAATCCAGAATCGCGAGATCGTACCCCTTCGAGCTCGTTCGAATGACCTCCAAAGCCCTGTCTGGATCGTTGAATGCCTCCGCCGTGAATCCGTTTCTCTCGAGCAGGAGCGCTGTCACCTTCGTGATGGCCACCTCGTCATCGACGACCATGATGTTGCCGGTCCCGCCGGCATCAGGCTGAGCCGATTTCGCCGGATGCTCTAGCACCCGGCTCTCCACCAGCGCCGGAAGCGTCACGAATACCGTTGTGCCACTGCCCACCGCGCTCAGAACGGACAACCCGCCTCCCATCCCTGACACGATCCCGTGAACCATCGCCAGCCCGAGCCCCGTACCCTTTCCGACTTCCTTTGTCGAAAAGAATGGGTCGAGGATGAGCTGCAGCACGGCCGGCTCAATTCCGGTTCCCGAGTCTTCGATTGCCAATTCGACGTACTTTCCCGGCTCTAGCCGCCCACTCAGTGTTTCCAGGGGTGATTCGATTGACCGCGGCGTCAATGAGACGCTAAGGACGCCGCCTTCTTCTTCCATGGCGTGCATGGCATTCGTGCACAAGTTGGTCACCAGTTGATGGATCTGCGTCGGATTCGCCGCAACCTGGTCGCAGTCTGGGTCGATATGCGACTCGATGCGAACGGTAGCCGGGATCGAGCTTCTGATGAATTGCAGGGCGCCCGCGATGAGCGGCTGCAGCATCAAGGGCTCGATTGCCGCTGTACTTCGCCGGCTGAACGTGAGTATCTGGCCAACCAGATCGGCTGCTCGCCGGCCTCCTCTCTCAATCTCGTCGAGACTCTCCGAGAGAGTTTCGACATCTCCATGGATATTGTCCGACGCCAGTTGGCGAAACCCCAATATGGCCTGGAGGACATTGTTGAAATCGTGCGCGATGCCGCCGGCCAGAGTGCCCAGAGACTCGAGTTTCTGGGATTGCAATAACTGCTTCTCGAGCTCCTGTTCGTGCTTCTGCGCACGCTTGCGATCACTGATGTCCCGTGTGGTGCCTACGAGCCCGACAACCGCGAAATTGTCGTCGCGCAGAAACGAGATGCTCGATTCCGCCCACAGTGAGGATCCGTCCCTTCGCTTCAGCTCAATCTCCATCGTTCGATGTCGATTGAGGTCGCCTCCTTCTTGCTCGATCCGCAGTTCCTCCGCAAACACCTTCGAGATAACTTCGGCGGACTGCGGCATCACCGAATCCAATGCAGGAGTGCCGACAATTTCACTCGGCGAGTACCCCAGAAGACTCATGGACGACGGACTTACGAATTCGTAATTGAGTTCGAGATTCGTAGTCCAGACGAAATCGTGAACGTTATTCGCAAGAAGTCGATAACGCGAATCGCTCTGTTGAATGAGATCCAGGTCCGCATCCGCATGCCGTCGAATCAACAGCAACGCGACCAACAACACCGCATGAATGACGATGAGGACAATTGCATGCTCGTACAGGGAAACCTCAAAGCCCCCCCCCAACAACGGATCTTCGATCAAGCCGTTCGTCTGGCCGAAGGCAAACGCCAGCGTGGCAGCAGCACCCAATGACGTCGAAATCATCGCAGCCCTGCTTCCGAGAAGCAGCATGGACATCGCAGTAACGACCGGCAACGCCGCGGTGGATGGTCCGCGAACCCCACTTTCGCTTGCCGAAATGAAACAGAATGCAGCGAACAGAATGATCGGAAGTGCAAGCCGCGGAATCGTCACGCTGCCCGCCTTGAGGAGCCCTCCGAGGAGCAACGTCAAGACGAGGCTGACAACCGAAACCCGCTGGAGCTGCGGGTTCTCTACCAGAGCAACCACAAGACCCCAACCCAACACCAAGGTCATCAACGTCACTGCGAGAGACGTACGCAAGCGCTTCGTCGGACGACCCGACGGGACGGGGGGAGCGATCCATTGCACGAATCTTCTCATCGCAAGTTGCCGATCTCGCGACCTCGATCAGAAGCCCCGGAGGTGTCAGATTTCATTGTACCAATGTCCCACTCGTTGCTCACAATCCCCCTGGATCATCGGTCCGCCGTTCGCGATCTGTTGAGCATATTGAAGTGCTGCAAGAACCGCTCGATTTCTGGATCAAACGCGGAAGAGCCAGGCCGATGGGTGTTCGAGCGCACGCCGCATCCAAACTGCGCCCTGCACCAAATGCCGGATGCAGGCGTTAGGTCAAACCCTTACGCCGAGATCAGGCACTCAGGCGACAGCGGGTTCAGGGTCGATGGTTCGCAATCGGCAGGTGTCACGCGAAGAGCACAGCTCGCAAGCCTGCGCATGGGTCCACTTCGTCAGTCCGTGCCCCAGGCCGATCAACATGGACATGGATTTGACCGGTGCCAGCATGCAAGCGCTGGTGAGCTCGACACCGATTCGCTGTGCGCCCGCAACCTCTACGACGACGCTCTGCTCGGAGAGATCGACGCCATTCTGACCCGGGCTCAGTGCACCACTGGTATCCAAGCCGCGCTCACTCGCCCACTCCGCGATGCTCTTTGGAATGTGATCGCCGAGCTTGCCAATGGCCAGATTGCCGAGTTCGCCCAGGACGAAGGCTTCGACCTCGCGCCCGCTCGCGAACCATTCGCGCGTCGTCCTGTCCAGCGCCGGACCGATGCTCCCGACTGCCATCACGATTTCTTCTGCCTTGCCCAGCAGTCGCACTGCGCCCTCGGCCCGGGTCAGTTCCGCTCCCCCGTCGAGTCGCATGTGGGCGCCAGAGGCCCCGAGCACTTTGCGTGATTCCCAGACAATCGCAGGTTGCAGGAGTTCCTTGTCCACCACTTCGGCCAGAACCTGCGGAAGCAGTGCGCGAATGCGTGGATGCAGACCACCCTTCGAGTGCAGTGTTCGCAGGCGGCGCAGTTCGACCAGCGAGATCTCGATCGGAACTTCGCTCACGACCGGCACGGCTGTTCTCTCTCTTTGCTGAAATCCAACGCTCGTCTCGCAAACGGGAAATTGCTCACGATCGACTATCCGCTCGCACCGTAGCTTCTGACGGTGTCACCGAGCGCGGCCTTTGCCTTGAGCGGATCCGTGCGTTCGAAGTGGTAGATGACCTTGCCGGGCGGCACGTCCACGCCCAGTTCGCAGACTTCGAATTCGTTCACGTCGAGCATGAACCCGACGATGTTCTTGCCAATGTCATGGATGTCCCCTTGCACCGTGCCGAGCACGACCTTTCCCTGCGGTTCGCCCGCGGTCACGGCACCTCCCGAGATTCGCGGCTTCACCACGGCTGTGATCTGACTCAGGATCTCTCCGGCCATCACCAGTTCGGGAATGAAGAACTCGAGTCGTGTCACCCCGGATCGTACCGCAATCCGGATCCCTTGGAGCAAACCCACGATCGCCGATCGCTCGGAAGGCGTTCCGATCGCGTATGCTGACCACTCCAGGGAGCCGCACCCCGCGAGAAGGAGAAGAAGTGCAGATTTCCCCGATTCCCACCCTCGATGACGAGACCAATCAGATCCGCATGATGACCGCAGAGATCGTTGCGGAACACATCATTCCCAATGAGCACCAGCTCACGCGGTTCGGCGATCCCGAGACTCCGAAGCTTTGGGCCAAGCTCTTCAATCGCGTCAAGAAGTCCGGCCTCTGGGCGCCCCATCTTCCCGAGGAGTACGGCGGGATGGGAATCGGCTTTCTCAAGCTCGCCTACATGAATGAGATCCTGGCCTGGAGCCCCTATTCCAATCCGATCTTTGGAATCATGGCCCCGAACTCGGGCAACCAGAAAATCCTGGTCAAGTACGGAACTCCCGAGCAGAAGAAGCGCTGGCTCGAGCCCTTGATCGCGGGCAAGATGCAGTCCTGTTTCGCCATGACCGAGCCGGACCAACCTGGATCGGACCCCCGCTCGATCCAGACGAAGGCGGTGCACGACGGCGACGAGTGGGTGATCAGCGGACACAAGTGGATGGCATCCAATGCCAAACGAGCCGACTTCGCGATCGTGATGTGTCGTACGGAAGACTCGAACGACGCCGATGTGAACGGCCGCATGACCCAGATCATCGTTCCCACGGACAGTCCCGGTTTCAACTACGTTCGCAGCGTTCCGATCTGGGGCCATGGCGATGGACATCACGGTGAACTGATTCTGGACAACGTACGCGTACCGTACGAGAACGCGCTCGGCGAGCAGGGCTCTGGACATCAGGCGGCGCAGGATCGACTGGGCGCGGGGCGTGTCTATCACTGCATGAACTGCGTGGGCCAGATGTGGCGCGCCTTCGACATGATGGTCAAGCGCTCCTTGGAACGCGAGGTTCACGGCGGTGCCCTGGAGACCAAGCAATTCATCCAGGGCTTCATCGCCGAGTCGTACATCGACATCCAATCGGCACGCCTGATGACGATCCGCTGCGCCGAGATCATGGAACAGGGCCTCGACGCCAGGACCGACATTTCAGCGATCAAGATCGCCGTGCCCGCGGCCATGCACAGAGTCGTGGATCGCGCGATCCAGGTGCACGGTGCTCTCGGTGTTTCGAGTGAGATCCCCCTGGAAGGGATGTACCGCGGAGCCCGCACGCTACGCCTGGCCGATGGCCCCGACGAGGTTCACAAGATCCTGATCGCAAAAAACGTGTTGAACGCATACCGGAACGGAGAATCCTGGGACTTCGGTCTGTAGCGGATCGTCCAGCCCGATTCAGGTTCAGGCGAAATAGCTGCGCAGGGTTTCGGTCACGGCGCGGATCACCGGCATGGGCGTGTTCTTCGGCAGCGCATCGCCACTTCCGAGGATGAACTTGTGAAAACCACCGGCCTCTTCCTCGATCCCACTCAATAGATCGCGAACGTAGACGCCCATCTCTTCCGGTGAAAGGCCCGTAAAGGCCGTGGCGTCGATGCCGCCCACGAGCACCTTGTCTCTGGCCCAGCCCGCCTTGGCCTTGCCGAAGTCGACGTCGCCGGTAGGAGAAGGTGCGACGTCGATGAAGCCGTCTTGATTGGCGTTGCAGAGCTGCTCCGCAAAACCACTCAAGCGGCCACACATGTGTGTGAGGTAGATCTTGCCCGCATCTCGGCAGATCTCTGCGTAATCATTGCAGTGCCGCTGGTCGAAGCGTTTGTAATTCTTCGGAGACGTGAGTGTGGTGGAGAGGTTCTCGTAACTGATCACGACCTCGGCCTCGCTCTCGGCGAGGATCTGATAGGCCTTCAGGTTGAGTTCGTGCATCATCTCGAAGCACTGCTCGACCGTGTCCGAATCATCGGCGAGCGCGTAGGTCATCTTCTCCAGGCCCATTTCGTTGTTGATGAAATGTTCCATCGGACTATTGGGGCCCGAAGTCGTCGCCAATCCGCCATCTCCCAGGCGCTCGACTGTCTGGTTGAAGTGCTCGGGATCGGGAGACAGGATCGCCGTCTCCAGCCCGTACATATAGATCTTGATGTCCTCCAGCGTCTGGAGTTTGCGCTTGGTAAACCAGGGCACGAACGGGGACTCGGGTGTCCATTTGAACTCTTCGACCAGCGTGCCCAGCTTGGTTTCGTGGGTCGAGCGAAACGATCCGTCGGCCAGGCGTTCGATCCGCGAATCCACCCGTGGATTCTTCTTCGAACTGCCCTTGGCACCGGATACGGGCGCCGTGGCCGCATGGATCATCACGTGCCGCAGCATGGCGTCAGAGCCGACTTCCTTGTGGAGCTCGCGCTCGTCGAGCTTCTGATCTTCAGACAGGGACGACAGGAAATAGGTGTCGACGCACGGCGACCAGGGAATGCGGTCTACCGGATCTCCCCGAAACGTCGCCAGCAGACGCTCGCGAGAGCTCATGGCTTCCGTGCTCAGGTCAAATCTCCTCTCGCGGCCCGGTCCGGGCCCGTGCACACAAACAGGAGCAACGCGAATTCTCAGGCATCGATGCGCGCCCGGAGCGTCTCGACGAAAGCGGGACTCGTCCCGCAACAGCCGCCGATGAAGCTCGCGCCGGCTTCGACGAGATCGCCCAGGTGCGATGCAAACTCGTCGGGAGTGGTGTCGTAGACCACCTGGCCCGCTTCGAGTCTGGGCAAGCCGGCATTCGCCTTGATCCAGATGGGTCGATCGGTTGCGGAGGCGAGTCGCCCACAGATCGGGATATAGCCTTCGATGCCGTTCCCGCAGTTCGCGCCAATCACATCGGCGCCCACTTTCGTCAGGGTCTCGGCGGCCTGCTCGGGCTTGACTCCCATCATGGTGCGATCTTTGTTCTTCCCGGTGTCGTACACCATGCACGCCACGACCGGAAGTCCGGTCGCGCGCGCCGCCTCGATCGCGAACCCGGCTTCATCGAGGTCGGTCATGGTCTCGACCACGATCGCATCAGCGCCACCCGCCGCCAGAGCTCGAGCCTGCTGCTCGAAGGCCGCGCGCAGGTCCGCTTCGCTCACCTGCCCGTTGATCAACAACTTGCCGCTGGGACCGATCGATGCGAACACGCGCGCGCGTGAACCCGCTGCGCGCTTCGAGATCTCGACCCCCGATCGATTCACCTGTTCGAGCTTCGAGACCTCGGAGTGTTCGGCCAGTGCTATGGCATTGGCCCGGAACGTATTGGTCAAGATGACGTCACTCCCGGCCTCGACGTAGGCACGGGCGACCTGTTCGACGCGATCGGCGTGACTCAGGTTCCAGAAATCCGGTGATTCGCCCATCGCGAGCCCACGAGATTGCAATTCGGTGCCCCAGGCACCATCGAGCAGCACGGTGCCCTTGGCGAGCAGTTCATCGATCAACATCATTTGAACTCAAGCTCCTAATAGTTCACTGGCTGCGCGAACCGCCGCGGTGGCGTTGTCTGCATAGGCATCGGCCTTGATCTCGTCGGCGTAGCTCGTGGAGAGCGGGGCACCCCCCACCAGGACTTTCACCCGATCTCGCAGCCCGGCCGCTTCGAGTCCATCGACGACTGATTTCATCGACTGCATGGTCACCGTGAGCAGGGCCGAAAGGCCCACGAGGTCTGCATCTCTTTCCTTTGCAACCTCTACGAACCGCTCGGCCGGGACGTCACTTCCAAGATCGATGACGTCGAAGCCCGCGCCCTCGAACATGGCCGATACCAGGTTCTTGCCGATGTCGTGGAGATCTCCTTGAACGGTACCGATGACGATCCGGCCTTTGCTCGGGGCACCGGTTTCCGTGAGTAGAGGACGGATCAGTTCGAGTGCCGATTTCATGGCGCGGGCCGCGAGCAGGAGTTCGGGCACGAAGTACTCTTCTTCCTCGAAGAGTCTCCCCACTTCGTCCATCGCCGGAATCATCGAACCGTCGATCAATGACTGGGGGTCGACGGACGCATCGAGGGCCGCACGCGTCTGGTCCACAGCCGAGTTCTTGTCTCCGCGGAGTACAGCCTCGTAGAGGCCTCTGTTCTGTGTCACGAATGTGTCTCCGCTCGGCCAAGAGGAGGATAACCCGCGCCGAAAGGAATGGGAGAACGCACGCCCCGAGTGGGCGCGCGTTGGAGAGCATCGGACCCTGGCCTAGGCCGGCCTGGTCGACTCGAACGTCGGGGAGTGAGAGGGTGACCCGAGGAAGTGAAGCATCCTTTCCAGCTTTCGCAGTCGGACAGCGATCCCCTCGGGAATCCGGGATGAGTGTGGATCACGACTCCCGGTTCGACATCGACCGTGCCATGTTGTGGCCTCGCTCGGGTCCCATGGCAAACCGGCGGGGGAGGAGTTTCCAGTGACCGACCAACCGACCATGAATGAGCCTGCCTACCGAGGTGCGCTCCCGGCGGGCAGCACAGCGATCGAGGTATCGCCGTGAGTTCCCTGCAACGCCGCCTGTCGCCGTGGATCGCCCAGGCGTTGACGAGCCGGAGACTGCGCGACCTGCGTCGCACCGGTGCGGAGCTGCGCCGGAGACTGCGCGGCGAGCCGCACACGATCCGCTACTTCCACGATCTCCAGGACCCTTACAGCCATCTGGCCGCTCAACTCCTGGCACCGCTCACCCTGCGCTACGACATCATCGTCGAACCCCACCTGGCAGGCCCGCCCCCCGACGAGGCTGCTCCGGAACGCGAGCGCCTCGTCCACTACTCCCGGCTCGACGCCGCCGACATCGCACCCGGGTATGGCCTCGACTTCCCGATGCACGCCAAGGCACCATCCGCTGCAGATGTCGAGTTGGCGGGCCGGCTGCTCAGCGGAGCGCTGGACGAAGGAGTGTTCCAGGAGCTGGCGGTGGGCGTGGGAGACGCCCTCTGGCGAGGCGACCGAAGGGAGCTCGAGCAACTCGCCAGCAGTCGTCCGACCCCTTCGCGCGAGGCGTTCGAGGCCCGGCAGGAAGCCGGGAGCCGCTTGCGCCACAGCCTCGGCCACTACCTGGGCGCAACCTTCTCCTATGGTGGCGAGTGGTATTGGGGCGTCGATCGTCTCCAACATTTGGAGCACCGGCTTCAAAAGGTAGGAGGGCTTCGCACTGCGGGGAATCCCGAACCGATCGCCCCGCGACCCGACCCCTCCAGGGAGCCGGCTCCCCAATCCGACCGTCCGGTTGCACTCGAGATCTTCGCCTCGCTGCGCAGCCCCTACACCGCAATCGCACTGGGTCGCATCGAGCAACTCGCGAACCGGCTGCCGATCGAGTTGGTGCTACGACCCGTTCTGCCGATGGTGATGCGCGGGCTCCCGGTACCACGCGCGAAACAGCTCTACATCGTGCTCGACACCAAGCGCGAGGCCGATGACGCAGGGGAGTCATTCGGCTGCATGTGCGACCCGGTCGGCCGGCCCGTCGAGCGCGGTTTCTCGCTCTATCCCTTCGCGAGAGATCGCTCCCGGGGGCTCGCGTTCCTGCGCGCCTTCACGCAGTGCGCCTTCGCGGAGGGGGTCGATACCGGGACGGATGCCGGCCTGCGCAAGGTCGTCGAAGCCGCCGGCCTGTCGTGGAGTGAGGCCCTGCCATTCCTGGACCAAGAAGGCTGGCGCGACGAACTCGAGGTGAACCGGAAGCTACTGTTCGAATCCGGACTCTGGGGTGTTCCGAGCTTCCGCGTGCGCAGCGAAGGAGAGGCCGATTACGCGACCTGGGGCCAGGACCGTCTCTGGCGGGTCGAGCAGGAGATTCGCCGACGGCTCGGCTAGCCCGCCCACCTCAGATCCGCCACCGCACGTCGGGTTGCGGGTGCAGTCGAAGGGACCGTCTCGCACGATCTCGGGGGAAGTTCATCGCACGCGCAGGAACGTGAGGCCGTCCGAGATGGGTAGCAACACGCAGTCGAAGCGATCGTCGTGGGCGACCTTGGTGTTGAAGTCACGAATCACCTGCGTGTCGGCATCATCGGCGTCGGGGTCGATCACGCGACCGAACCACAGCGTGTTGTCGACGAGAATCAGGCCGCCAGGACGAACCAGGCGTGCGAGCTCGTCGACGTAGTTTCCGTAGCTGGGCTTGTCGGCGTCGATGAACGCAAGATCGAAGACATCGGCTGCTTCGATCGTCTGGAGGGTGTCGAGCGCCGGGCCAATGCGCAGATCGATACGATCGCGCACCCCCGCCTTCTCCCAGAAGGGAATCCCGATCTTTGTCCATTCATCCGAGATGTCGCAGCAAACGAGTTCGCCGTCTTCGGGCAGGCCGCGGGCGATGCACAGCGCCGAGTAGCCCGTAAAGGTCCCGACCTCGATCGCACGCTTCGCACCGATCAAGCGGGTCAGCATGGTCATCAGCGCACCCTGTTCGGGAGCGATCTGCATGATCGACACGCCACCGAGTGCATTCGTGGCCTCGATCAATCCCCGCTGGGTCTCGTCGGGTGCAGTGCTGTGGTCGAGAATGTAGGCGTGCATTTCCGCGGATAGCTGAAAGGACTTGGGGATATCGCTCATGCTGGGTCTCCAAGGCGTTGGGTCGCGGGGCAGAATAGTGCGCCACGAGGTCTCGTGCATAGAGGCATCAATCTCCACTCACGCGAACCAATGCGAAGCCATCCCATCCCTTGCTGCCGACGGTCTGGACCGCGGTGGCAGACAGCCGCGTATCTTGCCGAATCATCTCGTTCATGCGCCGAACTCCATGGACTCTCGGGTCGTCGCTCTCGGTATCGATTACGCCTCCGCCGCGAATCACGTTATCGACGATGATCAGCGTGCCTGGTCGCGAAAGCGCGACGGTCGCACGCAGGTACTCGGGGTTGCTCGGCTTGTCGGCATCGATGAAGACGTAGTCGTAAGGGGGCACGTGTTCGTCTCGCAGTCGCGCGAGGGTGTCGATCGCCGGGCCGACGTGGACCTGGACGCGACTCCGCAGCCCGGCCTGATCGAGATTCTCTTCCGCGATCGCCGCATGCCTGGAGTCGACTTCCAGTGTGTCGAGATGCCCGGCTTCTGCAAGCCCACGGGCCAGCCAGATCGTGCTGTACCCGCCCAGCGTTCCGACTTCGAGGATCCGCGCAGCGCCCTGTATCCTGGCGAGAAGCATCAGCAGCTTGCCCTGGTTGGGGGCAACGTTGATCGCGGGCATCCCGGCGCGCTCGCAACGGGTGAGCACCGCTTCGAGGATCGGGTCGTGTTCGACAAGCTCGTCGCAGAGATACTCGTCGACCCTCTGCCACATTCTTTCGTTGCTCATGGCCTCTCGTTCATCATTTCGGTCTCGGCGAACAGGACACGGCGCCTCTTTCAGTGTTGCGTGCGAAGCGGCGAGTCTATCACGCCGTCGGAATCGAGCGGACGCGCTTTCACCGCGGCCCAATCAGCTGCGGTATCCTCGGGCGTGTGAGATCACGGACATTTGTCGCTCTCCTCGGGTTGATCCTCGGCCTCGTCCAGGGATGTGGGCCCCAAGGCCCGATGGGAATCGTCCCCGGGGGTCCGCTGGCCGGCACGCTAGTCGGGAGCCCCATCGCCGACTGGTCGTTCACTGATGAGCACGCCACCATCGCGATCGAAACCCGCGGTTCCTGGATCGACCACTCAGTCACCGTGCTCTGCACCGCCCAGGGTGGCAATCTCTACATCCCGTCGCGCCACGCACCGAACAAACGCTGGGTGCAGAACATCCTCGGCGATCCGCACGTCCGGATTGGTGTCGATGACAGGATCTACCCGGCCCGAGCTATCCGTGTCACGGACCCAGGCGAGGCAGAGGCGGCAGCGCGAGCGCAACTGCGGAAATACCTCGGCCTGGAAGCCGAGACCGTACGACCGCTGCACGGACCACCCGAACCAGGCGATGATCGAGCCGAGGTGTGGATGTTCCGCATCGAGTCGCTGCCGGCAGGCGATTCGTCGTGAGGCGCCGCATCGTGCAGGGCCTGCTCATCCTGGTCGCGCTAGGCATCGCCGCCGGTGGTTACTTTCGTCTTCTGACGGGCGGGCCTGTATTCCTCATTGGCGGCGGCTGGCTCCGCGGCGAACTGGTAGAGGAGCCCGTCGACGATTGGAACTTCATTTCGAAGCAGCAGCACAATCTCGATGTCGAGAGCCGCGCCCGGTGGCTCCCCTATTCCGTCAGCGTGTGGTTCATGGTCCATGAGGGGCAGCTCTACCTGCTGCTTCCGAATTTGTTCGGTGATGGCCTGAAACTCAGGATCGATGAGGACGCGAACCTGCGTGTACGAATCGAAGGAAAGATCTACCCGCGCCGTGCAGTCCAGGTGACCGACGCCGCAAACATGGCCACGCTCCTCACGCCGTTCCTTCGCCGTCAGATGGCGGTCGAAATCGAGGGCGCGGTGCGGCGCGTGACATCCGGACTCGGCGCCGACGTCTGGGTCTACCGCCTCGAAGACCGCGAGTCACTCGAGCTTTCGAACGCGATCGCTCCTGCACGCTCATCTTCCGTCCAGCCGCTAGCGGATGGCAAGATTCACTCGGATTGACTTGCAATTTCGAAGCTCTTGGTTTGAATTGACTACGTTTGATCTCCTGCGATGGCCACGGGTGAGCTGAACGAGTTTGCCGATTTCTTCGATCTGATATCACCCACTCAAGACCAAAGGAAACTTGACTATGCCGATTCTTCACGGTGCAAATGCTTCTCCCTTCGTTCGCAAGGTTCGCGTGGCTCTCTCCATCAAAGGGATCGAGTACGAGGCGAATCCGATCGTGCCTTTCGGCGTCTCTGAGGAGTATCTCGAGAAGAGCCCACTGGGGAAGATCCCTTGCTACGAAGATGGTGAACTCACCCTGCCCGACTCGTCGGTCATCGTTGCCTACCTCGAGAAGAAGCAGCCAGAGCCAGCCATCTATCCCAGCGATCCCGCGACGTATGGACGTGCACTCTGGCTCGAGGAATACGCGGATACCAAGTGCGCCGAAAATGTCGGCCGCAAGATCTTCTTCCCGCGCGTAATCACCGCCAAGTTCCTCAAGGGTGAGGTGGATGAGGAAGCCGTGGAGCGCGCGATCGCTGAGGATCTTCCGCCGATCTTCGACTACCTCGAGAAGCAGGCACCGGACAGCGGCGACGCCATCGTAGGCGGACGCTTCTCGAATGCCGACATCGCCATTGGGTGCCAGTTCGTGAATCTGGGACTTGCAGGAGTGGAGGTCGACGCGTCGCGCTGGCCCCGGCTTGCGGCCTACGTGGCGGCTGTACTCGCGAATCCCCACTTCAAGCCACTGATCGAAGAGGAAAAGGCCCAACTCGCAGCCATGTGAGCCACGCGGCTCGGCTCGGGTTGCGCAACAGGAAGGAGACCTCCAGATGAAGCTCTACGTGTTCATCGTGGCACCCAATCCCACGCGTGTTCGCCTCTATCTCGCAGAAAAGGCGGCGGCGGGAGCGGAAATCGACGTAGAGCAGATCACTGTCAGCCTGCGCGATGGAGAGCAACGGCTCTCCGAGCACTTGAAGCGCAATCCGATGGGCAAGCTCCCCGTTCTGGAGTTCGACGACGGAAGTTTTCTCACCGAGTCCTCGGCAATCATCGAATACCTGGAGGAAATCCATCCACAGCCACCGATGATCGGAACCAACCCTCGCGAACGGGCGCAGGTGCGTGAGCTCGATAGGCTTGCCCACGACGGTGTGCTGTTTCCGGCAGCGCGCGTCGTTCACTCCACGAACTCGCCACTCGGACTCCCGCCATCACCCGAAATGGCCGCTCACTTTGCGAGCATTCTTCCCGATGCCTTGGGTGTCCTTGAAGAACGGCTTGCGGACGGCCGTCCCTTCCTGGCAGGTGACCACCCGACGATTGCGGACTGTACGCTACAGGCTGGGTTCCAATTCGCTCGCTTCGGGAAAGTCGAGATCGACCCGGCCTTCGAGCAGCTGGCGCGCTGGGATCGCGACTACCGCCAGCGAGAACCAGCATGCTCCGTGCTGGTTCTCTAACGCTGACGGAGCCTCGGAGGCCCTCCATGGCGGTGACGTACGAAGAGTGGATGAGCGACGGCGACGCGTTGATGTGGAACATCGAACGCGATCCGGTCCTGCGCTCTACGGTGTTGAGCGTCTGGATCCTCGACCAATCCCCGGATCTCGAACGCTTCGAGGCCACCTTCGACCGTGCCGTGGAGAAGATTCCCCGGCTCCGCCAACGGGTCGTCGCAGATGTTCTGGGCGTGGCCACACCGCGCTGGGAAGAGGATCCGCTCTTCGACCGCGCCTATCATCTGCGCCGGATGCGAGCGCCGGGCGACGGCGACCTCCGGGATCTCCTCGACCTCGCTGCCCCGATCGCGAGCCAGGCCTTCGACAAGGATCGCCCACTCTGGGAGTTCCACCTCGTAGAGGGCCTCGAAGGCGGGCGCGCCGGAGTGATCATGAAGATCCATCACGCGGTCTCGGATGGTGTCGGAATGGTGCACATGACCAACTCCCTGATCGAGCGCTCGCGAGATCCGGAACCAGGTTGGGATCGGCCCCTGACGGTGGCCGAGAGCCTGGATGCCTCGCCCCGTGCCACGCAGATGGAGCACCTGGCCTCAGCGGTGCAGCATCGCGTGAAGACCGCCACCCAACGCGGCCGCAAGCTGAGCGAAGCCGTCGGCCGGGGCCTTTTGGAAACGGCAATGGATCCGGCCGGCGCCGCCCGCAAGTTGGCAGAAACGGCAAGCTCGGTGGGTCGTCTCGTCAGACCCACGACCGAACCGCACTCTCCGATATGGACCAAGCGCTCGTTTTCGATCCACCTCGACGCGCTCCTCGTATCCTTCGACGCCTTGCGTGCCGCGGCCAAAACCGTGGATGGAACACTCAACGACGCATTCGTGGCGGCCATCGCGGGCGGCTTGCGCCTCTACCACGAGGGGCATGGGCATCCCGTGGAAGCCCTGCGCATGAACATGCCGATCAACATCCGCTCGGGCGACGAGGGCAACAAGGCCGGAAACCAGTTCGTCCCAGCGCGCTTCGATGTACCGATCGGGATCGAGGATCCGAAAGAGCGCATGAGGGCCATCCGGAAGCTCGTGCAAGACCAACGCTCGGAGCCCGCCCTTCCCTTCATCGACGAGGTCTCAGGCGTAATCAACCGTCTCGGTGTCGTAGCAGCCACTTTGTTCGTCAGCGGCATGATGAAATCCGTGGACTTCGTGACGAGCAACGTGCGCGGGCCGCACTTCCCCGTCTACACCAGTGGGGCCCGGATCGAGCAAATGTTCCCGTTTGGCCCCATGGCGGGCGCTGCCATCAACGTGACGCTCTTCAGCTACGACGGCCAACTGCAGCTTGGAATCAACTCGGATCGCCACGCCGTCCCCGACCCGGACCGTCTTCTGGAGTGTATCGAGGCGGGGCTCGACGAGGTCACCGGGGCCGCCTAACGCCGAGGCATCGCGCCGTCGCTCAGCGCTCCTGTCGGGCGCCGACGTAGATCGCCACCATGGCACCGACGACTCCGACGATGGCTGCGACGAAGAGCAGGTAGACCAGGCTGTTCCAGCTGACACCGCTGAACGCGAGGCCGCGGGTTCCCGAGAGCGGACCGATCCAGGACGCGATGATGTTGCCCCAGGCGCACACAAGCAGACCCTTCGTCACCCAAGCCGCGCCACGGGAGCCGAGCGTGAGAAGGGGCGCCACCGCCGCGACCGCGAACAGCAGCATGCCGTTCAGGATCCCTTCGAGATGAGCCATCTTCCACCCGCGCAGGTCTCCAGGGGGATCGAAATCGATGCCACCGGGAATCGGCCAGAGTTCGGCACGGCCCAGGATCTCGAAGGCGAAAGGGAAACCCGCCATCAGCCCGACGAGGAAGATGAGCGCGCCATGGGCCACCAGGGTTCGCCGGTCTTGTTCGGTCATCTGACGTCCTACCTCCAATCACCTCACGAACGTGCGAGACTTCCCGAATGATGCGACATCGTCGACTCCTCGGCCTCATATTCCTCCTCTTGGCCGTCCCGGCCATCGCCTGGGCCGAAGCCGGGTGGGACATCGTGCTGGCCGGCGGCCGGGTCCTCGACCCGGAATCGAATCTCGATGCTGTGCGTTGGATCGGCATCCGGGATGGACGCATCGGTGAGATCTCGGAAACGCCGCTGGTGGGGCTCGAGGTTATCGATGTCTCCGGCCTGGCAGTGGCGCCGGGCTTCATCGATCTGCACATCCACGGGCAGGAGCCGCGCAGCTACGACTTCCTGGCGCGGGATGGCGTCACTTCTGCACTGGAACTCGAAGCGGGTGTCCACCGCCTCGATGGTTTCCTTGCGCGTCGCGAGGGTCGAGCGCGCGTCCACTTCGGCGCCTCGGCCGGCCACATTCCGGCGCGCGCCTACGTCTTCGATGGGGTCGGGCTCGAGCACTTCATGACCGCACGGGCCATGGAGCGCGGGCTCCGCCTGTTGTGGACCGGCTTTCGCATGTGGGCCTTCCCCACGCCAGAGTTCGGACACGTCGTTGCGGATCGCGAGCATCGCGATCGCATCGTGGCGGCCCTGGCCGAGGAACTCGACCAGGGCGCGATTGGAATCGGAATGGGACTCGCCTATACACCCGGCGCCGACGGCCCGGAAATCTCGGCGATCTTCGAACTGGCTGCAGAACGTGGCGTTCCGTGCTTCGTCCATCTTCCGGCTCAGGATAGTCCGCGCGACATGGTGCCCCTCGAAAGAGTCCTCGGTTTCGCCCGCCAGGCAGGTGCAGCTCTGCACGTAGTGCACATCAACAGCTCGAGCCAGGATGTCGTCGTCCAGTATCTGGAGCGCATCGAAGAAGTACGGTCCGAAGGCATGGATGTCACGGTCGAGGCCTACCCCTATACCGCCGCTTCGACCCGTCTGGAATCGGCGCTCTTCGACGACGGCTGGCGGGAGAAGCGAGACGCGGATTATGGCGATCTCCAATGGGCCGCAACCGGCGAACGTCTGACGGAGGAGAGCTTCGCCCGCTACCGAGAGGAGGGCGGCACGGTGATTCTCCACTTCATGAAGCCGGAGATGGTCGCCGCGGCCGTCTCCCACCCGCTCACGATGATCGCCTCCGATGGAATGCCCATGTTGGACGCGAGCCCCCACCCCCGAGGTGCAGGCACGCGTGCTCGCATGCTCGCTGAATATGTCCGAGAGCGGAACGTACTCGACCTGATGAGTGCGATGCGCAAGATGTCCCTGGATCCCGCGCGGCGTCTCGAAGCTTTCGTTCCCGCCATGCGCAACAAGGGCCGCATCCGGGTCGGCGCCGATGCGGACCTCGTCGTCTTCGATCCGGCCACGGTCCGCGACCGCGCAACCTTCGAAGATCCACACCAGCCTTCCGAAGGAATCCCGCATGTGTTGGTCGGAGGCACGTTCGTCGTACGCGATGACGCGATCGTGGAAGACGCGACCCCGGGACAGGCTCTTCGGGCGAGCCCCGGAGCGAGTTCAGGCCCGGGCTGAAGTCCTGGTAGCCCCCATCCGCCTCATTGCCGGAGTTCGTAGTAGAAGTTGAAGGGATCATCATCGAAGTCCAGGATCTTGAAACGGCTGAAGCCCGCATCGACCCCCATGCTCTTGCAGACACTCGGAGGGAAACCCAGCGTGCCCAGACCGGCGCCCCCGGGCTTCGACAAGGCTGAAGACATGCAATACATCACGGAGAACCCATACATCATCGCAGCAACGGGGTTTTCCAGATTCTGCTCGTAGGTGTCCTGGGAACGGATGTCTTTGATCAGCCAGGCGCCATCCTCTTTGATGGATCCACGGACCGCCCGCATCGTGCCTTTCGGATCGGTCATGTCGTGCATGCAATCGAATGTCGTGACGAGGTCGTACTTGTTCGTTCCGTCGATCTCCTCACCGTAACCGACCTCGAAGTCGACATTCGACATTCCCGCATAGCGTTCGTTGGCTTCGTCGATCATGTTGGCGGCCGGATCGATGCCAAGGAATCGAGAGTTTGGAAATGCCTTTGCGAGTTCGGTCAACGCGGTGCCAGAGCCACACCCGACATCCAACACTGCCCCGCCTGAAGAGAGTCGTTCAACCATACCTTCGATCTGCGGGATGACACGATCGGCCAGTAGCATGTGGAATGGCCGGTTGGTTCGACAAAGGAAATGCGAAGCACCTTCACCGTGAGCGCCCCAGCTGAGGCCCTGCCCTGTGCGAAATGCGTCGATCGTCTTGTCGATGACCTCGTGCGACGGCGACTTGAAGAAGAAACCCGATAGATATGCAGGGCTCTCGGTATTCAACATTGCATCCGCCGCGACATCGGACAGCTGAAAGTGTTCTTCTCCCAGATGATCAATGATGCCGGCTGCTCCCTGGCCGCGCAGCCATTCCAGAACCCAACGCTCATCGAGGCCCGTGGCTTCGGCCAGGATGGTCGCGTCGACACTGCCTTTGCCCGACATCGCTTCATAGAGACCCAACTCATCACCAATATGGATCATCTGCGAGACGACTTCTCCCGTCTTGTACCCGATGACCCGCTGGGCGTATTGCTGCAAGCGTTCGGCATAATCACTTTTCATTTCATCCTCCCAGATGCTTGTGTGTTCCTGAATTGTCTCCGACGCATCGAAGAAGGAAGCTGCAATTCCGTTTCCGCCGCTTGATCGATTGTATGACAGATCGATCGGAATGGCTGACTCGTGGTTCCAACGCAGAGCACCCTCACACTCCTGGCTAGCTCGCCTTCCGGACCCAAGACAGAGCTAGCACCCGCATGATAGGCTTTGTGCTGGGAACTAAGCCCGGTCGACGGGTCGAGAAGCAAGGGGAAGCATGGATAGGCTGGAAACCATCGCAAACATCGCCGAGATCTTCGGGGTCCTCACCGTGATCGGTGGAGTCTTCTTCGCCGCGATCCAGATCCGGCAGTATCGGCAGCAGCGACGTGATGCAGCAGCCATCGAGCTGGTTCAGTCGTTCCGAAGCCCGGAGCTGGCGCGAGCCTTTCAGCTGATCCGCGTACTGCCAGATGGAGTTTCGGCTGCTCAGCTGCGCGGCGACGGCTCGCAACTGGAGGAGGCCGCGGGCACCATCGGCGTGACCTTCGAAACCATGGGTCTGCTGGTGTTCCGACACGTCGCACCTTTCGCCGTGGTTTACGAGCTAACCGGAGACAGCGTCGTCTTCTTCTGGAAGAAGCTGTCCCGCTGGGTCGAGGAGGCGCGAGCCGAGCAGGCGCAGGAATCGGTGTTCGAGTGGTTTCAGTGGCTCGCGGAACGAATCCAGGAGTGCGATGACCCCGACATGGTGCAGCCCGCCTATGAAAGATTCCGCACCTGGCGGCCGCGTGCTTGATGGTAGAGGAAGTTCGAAACCCATGGCCGACCCCTCCGGCCTCGAACGCCCCGCGGCGCGTAAGCGGCGCCCCAAGGGTCGGCCAATTGCGTGCGCTACTCGTCGGATTGAAGCCGCAGCGCCTCTTCGAGTTCGGGGTGTGGAACCCATGATCCGTCTAGCAGGACCTGCCGATCCCAGGGAAGGAGAACCAGCGCATCCGATTGCAGCGCCGAGAAATCAGGCGCTGGCTTTGCCCACGAATGGCCCACGAGGACCGCAGTCACCACGGAGGAGGCGCCATGCTTGAAGACCTCCTGCCGAACCGCTTCGAGGGTTTCTCCGGTGTCTGCGACATCATCGATGATGGCAACGCGTCTTCCCTTGACGAAGTCAGAGACGGGGACTCGCCAGACGGGGTGTGAGTGCCGCACTTCGTCGGCCTCCCTGCGAGACAGCCGGACCGGGAAGAACTCGCAGCGGAGAGCACACGCGACGGCAGTGGCCGGGAAGAGGCCCGAACGAGCGACGCCCACCACCTGATCCAGGTTGCAGGCCTCGAGTCTCTCCGCGAGGTCCCGCGAGAGATCTGCGAATCGATCCCACGTGATGGACTCGACACCGTGGCGATTGGAGTAATCGTAGCTCTGCATTTCGGGCCCGACTCCAGCACGCAGTTTCTCGAGGTGTCGTGAAGCCCCAGCTGCGTCTCATCACAATCTATACAGTGGCCGCTGCAGCAGCAACGCCGTCGAATCCGTCTCTCCGAGACATACTCTGCACACAACTGCCCGGATTGCCTTCATCCGCTCTTCGCGAGCTGAGATCACATGAGGTGCCAGAGGAATCAGGTTGCGTGTATGATTCTCGGTGTGACGGATGCCCTTTCTCTCAGTGCACTTGCCAACATCGCCGAGATCATCGGCGCCGGCGCCGTTGTGACGGGTTTCGTCTTCGGCTGGATCCAACTTCGCCACTACCGGGTGCAGCAGCGCGCCGCGGTTGCGGCCGACCTCATGGCGACCTTCTACAGCAGCGATCTCGCCCATGCGATGGTGCTGCTGCAATCCGTCCCCGATGGCATCAGCCTGGCCGAGTTGCGCGCGAAGGGTGTCGAGTACGAGGAGGCGGCGGTGAAAGTCTGCACCTCGTACGAGACCATGGGGGTCCTGGCATTCCAGCGCATTGCCCCCTTCGATCTGGTGCTCGATCTGGCGGGGGGAGTGTTGGCCACGATGTTCCACAAGCTGAATCGCTTCGTGGAGGACCTGCGCGCAGAGCTGCAACAGCCCTCGTGGGGGGAGTGGTTCGAGTGGTTGAGTGACCAGGTAGAGGAAGCCAAGATCGACAGGGAGCCGGCTCACATCCTGCACCGCGATTGGAGGCCTTGAGGGCGCCGACGGACGCCTTTTGCCGCCCTCGACGGAGAAGAAGATTGATCGGACGAATCGCAGCACTCGGCTTGTTCCGAATCGCAGTACTTGGCTTGTTTCTATTGGCTCCGGGCGCGCTGGCCGAGGAAGACACGACGTGGCTTCATTGGGGCGGTGATGCGGGTGGGATGCGTTATGGCGAGCTCGAAGAGATCACGCCCCAGAATGTGAGCGAACTGGAAGAGCTCTGGACCTGGCGCCATGGCGACGTCTCCGATGGCTCCGAGCCCTTCAAGGTGACCAGCGCCTTCCAGCTCACACCGCTGCTGGTCGAGGGGACGCTCTTCGGCTGCACTCCCTTCAGCCGGGTCTTTGCGCTGGATCCACTCACGGGCGAACAGAAGTGGATCTTCGATCCGGAAATCGATCGGCACGCGAAATGGGCCAATCAGCTCGTGTGTCGAGGCGTGGCTAGCTGGATCGATCCACAAGCCGAGGCGGGCGCGGCATGCCGTCACCGGATCCTCACCAACACGGTCGACGCACGCTTGATTGCGCTCGATGCAGCCACCGGCAAGCCTTGTCCAGATTTCGGCGACGCAGGCCAGGTAGACCTGAACCCCGGCGTCGGCGAACAGCGCTGGAGGGGGGAGTATCAGCTCACGTCCGCGCCGACCCTGGCCGGAGATCTCGTGGTCGTCGGCTCAGCCGTCAGCGATAATCGGCGGATCGAGGCGCCTTCCGGAGTGATCCGCGCTTTCGACGTGCGCACGGGTGCAATGGCCTGGGCCTGGGATCTGTCGCCCCCCGACGAGCCCGGCGGAAAGCGCGAGCCCAATACCGGATGGATGCTCTCGACGCCTAACGTCTGGGCACCCATGTCCTACGACGCCGCGCGGGATCTGCTCTTCGTTCCGACGGGAAACCCGACCCCCGATTACGCTAGCGCCCATCGCCAGGGGCTGGATTACTACGGCAGCAGTACGGTGGCGCTGCACGCGCGCACGGGCAAGGTGGCCTGGGCTTTCCAGACCGTGCACCACGACGTCTGGGATCTCGATCTTCCCGCCCAACCCGTGCTCTTCCCTCTGCGCCGCGGCAGGAGCGTGATTCCGGCCCTGGTGCAGCCGACCAAGAGCAGCCATCTCTTCATTCTCGACCGCAGAACTGGCACGCCGCTCTTCCCCGTGGAGGAGCGGCCGGTCCCGCAGCAGGGTGAAGAAGGTTTCGTGCTCTCGCCTACTCAACCCATCCCGGTGAAACCGCCGCCGCTCATACGCCTGACGATTGCTCCCGAAGATGCGTGGGGTCTCACGTTCTGGGATCGGGGGAAATGCCGTGAGAGGATCGAGGAACTGCGCTTCGATGGCGCTTTCACACCGCCTAGCGTGCAGGGCAGCATCATGGTTCCCGGGAACGCTGGCGGAACGAATTGGGGCGGAGTCGCGATCGATCCCGAGCGCCAATTGCTTCTGGCGAACGTCATGGACCTTCCCTGGGTCGTGACACTCTACTCTCGATCCGAGTTCGACAAGGCCCGGGCAGCGGGCCGCTCGGGAGTGGAATTCGCACCGCAAGAGGGCACTGCCTGGGGCATGAGCCGCGAGATGTTGTCCTCACCTCTCGGTGCCCCATGCAATCCGCCACCCTGGGGAAGCCTCCACGCGATCGATCTGCAGACCGGCGACCTCCGCTGGAGCATCCCGATCGGCGGGCTCCCTCTCGTCGGTGACTTCGGATTGCCGAACCTTGGCGGCCCCCTGGTCACGAAGAGCGGTCTCGTCTTCCTGGCAGCGACGTTCGATTCGAAGTTCCGAGCCTTCGACATCGAAACCGGCCAGGAGCTGTGGGAGACTTCGCTTCCGGCGGGTGGACAGGCCGTTCCCATGACCTACCGGGTCGGCGGGCGCCAGATCGTGGTGATCGCGGCGGGAGGCTATGGCCGCATTCCCATTGATCTGGGAGACAGTCTGGTCGCCTACGCACTTCCCGTCGATTGAGCCGAGGTCTCACGGATCGGGCGCCCGTCAAAGCCAGGATCCAGAAGGTGCGTTCAAGGCCAGGTGCGGGGGACTCCAAAGGCATGAAGGCAGGAGATTCAGCGAAGGTCGTTCTTCAATGGCACGGGGCAGCCCACAACCAGATCGACTACCGGGGGCTGAAGATTCTCATTGACCCTCTCTACACACGCCTTCCCGGGGACCAACCTCACCTCACGGCCACACGCGACGATCTCGAGCGAATCGACTTCATTCTTCTTACTCACGGCCATCTGGATCACTCGCGAGACTTCCCCTGATCGTCCGGCCCCGACTGAACAGGGCCCGCCGGAATAACCGCACCGCCGACTCGCCGACAAGCTCTCGAATCCTCCATCCCGAGAGCCAACCGACTCGTCAGCTTCTTCCCAGAATTGTTGCATCCCGTTCGACCAATTCATCGCGAATCTCGCGAAAACAGGCGCCATAGCGATAGAACGGAATCGTCGGGTAGAGGTGGTGGATCAAGTGGTAGTTCTGCGAAAGCAGAAGCGTCGTCAGGCCAGGGAAGAGGAAGATGCGCGTGTTCTGGTATCGATCGCTCTCGCGGTGCGGCCAATGCGGGACGTAGTCGAAGACGAGGGCGAGGAAGAGCAACGAAGCCAGTGCCGGTAGAATCCAGAGCAGCAAGACCTCGGCCAGATAGCCATTGACGGCGAAGGCAATGACGATGGCGCCGAGCATGGCGTGCCATGCGAAGGCCCCTGCGTAGTGCCGCCCCTCCTGCCCCATGCGTTTCACTTCGTCGCGATAGGCACCTACGTAGCCCACGAAGATCGCATACGAGCGCACCAGGACGGTCAGGGGGCCTGAGCCCGGAAGGAAGTAGTCGGGGTCTTGTTCGGGATCGTTTGTATGTGCGTGGTGACGCATGTGCGCCGCGCGCAACACGGCGAAGTTGTCACAGAGCAAACCCATGCTGAGCCAACCACAGAGTTCGTTCAACCAACGCAACCCGTGGTGCCTGCCGTTGATATTGCCGTGAGAAGCCTCGTGAGCTGGCGTGAAGGCCGCGTAGATCAACACCATATTGAGTATCGATCCCAGCCAGATGGGAATCACACCCGACACAGCGGCCGCTACGACCGTGCCGAAGCAAGCCAGGATTGCGAAGGTCAGCAGAACCGTTCGCCAGGCAAATCCACCTATGAAAACGCGCCAGGCGGGTGACTCTTCGAGATGCTGGGTAGCTGCTTGTGCTGTCATTTGCTTGCACTCCCAAGTCCCTCTTCGAGGAGGGACCAAATGCCGGCCCAACGCCGGCGCAGGTTGAAACGCGGATCGACCATGGCCTGGAGCAGGAGCCCTTCGATGGCACCCAACAATCCCGCTGCGACATCACCAGGGTCGACGGAAGCTCTGATCTCGCCCGATTCGACGCCCTCGCGAACCACGGCGCTCAGGCGTTGGCGTACGCGCCGATACATCTGCTGCAAGCGCTCCCGGCTCTCGGGGTGTGAAAAGAAGTCGACCCAGGTGTTTCCGAAGTCGGCTTGACCGCCGAAGATCTCGACGACCGATTCTCCACACAGGCGTAGGCGCTCCATCACTGGCGTATTCCGCCCCGCATCGTCGAGGCCTCTCAGCGACTGGTTTTCGAATTCGTCGAAGATCGCCAGCAGCACCTCGTCCTTGCTCTTGAAGAAGCGATAGAGGCTGCCTTTTGAAAGCCTCGATTCCACAGCGAGATCATCCATCTTCGCGCGGGTAAAGCCTTCTCTCGAGAAACACGTCAACGCCGCCGCGAGGATCTGTGCGCGACGGGTCTCGGGCGGGGCATGTGAACTGCCGCGCCGGCTGGCCCGGCCACCCGGCTTGGTGGTTGTGGGGTTTCGAAGGCCGGCATCGATCATCGGAGGCTCCCCAAACAAGACTGACCAGTCAGTTTTACCTCAAACCCGCAATCGGATCAAGCTGACGTCCCACCCTCTGATGTGCCCCCATCAAATGGACCCAGTGGCCGCCGTGAGATATCTGTGGTTCAGTGCGAACGAGCCCGACGGGCCTGGCCGCGTTGGGACTTGTGGGGGAAAGCGCGCCGGATGTTTCGCACGACGTAGCAAGGATCGAAGGCGAGAGTCTTCGATTGCTGCATCGGGCAGAGCAAACGATCCGGTCATCAGGAGGGTTCATGTACGGAGCGTATGCGGCTCGTCGGTTGCGAGGTGCGCTCGGCGCACTCCTGTTCATCATGGTGTCGATGCCGGCCACGGCCATCCAGTTCTGGGATGGCAAGCTCGAGATCCACGGATTCTACGAGCAGCAGATCCGGTCCATTTGGGATGATTTCAGCGGCGCCGACGATTGGGATCTCACCCAGTGGTACCACGTGCTGAACCTGGAGATCGAAGCCGATATCGCGCCTGCCGGGTTCGGCCCGTTCGACATGGTGAGTGCGTTTGCCCGCGTCGAAGCCCGCTTCGACTGCGTGTGGCGACGCGGCTGCTGGATGTTCGACAACGTCGATGTCTACGGCGACCGAACCGGCCGCCTGCCCGCCCGCATCCAGAGTGGTCGCGGGAGCGGCTTCAGCGGCACCCAGTTTACCGGCAATACCCGGCGTGAGTTCGACCACAGCATCCGAGGCCTGGCAGGCCGCTACAAGGACGTGAACCTGCCCGGTTCGCGGCGAGCGGTGAAGGCCAACGGCAGCCTCACCTACCGAGGCTTCTTTGGCGCAAGCGCGGGCCTCGACGGTGTCCTGGATGACAGGTACTTCGACCCGGATAGCAATGACCCGGCCCAGCTCGTGTTTCAGAATCTAGAGGAGTGTCGCTTCGCCAGCCGCCGCACGAGGGGCACGACGAACGGCGGTGGGAACCAGCAGCTCGTCCACAACATCAAGTGCAACATCGACCCCCTCCACGATGCCGACCAGGTGCCGAACCCGTTCCGGTCGCATGACTTCAACGAACGCGTGCTCGCAGGCGCCGGCGGCGGACTGGCCCTGCCCTTGCGCCCTG
>JAAELW010000063.1 GCA_024226235.1 bacterium | reverse complement strand
TGTTGATCGCGAGGACACCGAGGATGTTCCAGGGCCCGTTTGCGGTGTGCCCCGACCCGTCGCCGTTGACGTACTGGAAGAAGACCTGGCTGTTGATGAAGAACGTCCGGTTCGCGTTCAGGAAGTTGATGAACGTCGGCCGATCCACCGAGATCGTCAGGTTGAAGGTGTCGATCTCCGAGTTGCCATCCCACTCATCCGAATTGCCGCTCGGCAGCCCTTCCTGCCAGGTGAACTCGACGCCCCAGTTGGTCTTCGTGTAGTCCTCCGCGAAGTCCATCGAGAAGCCCAGCACGTTGCGCTTCTCGTAGCGGAGCACGACGTCACCGCCGGACGACCAGAGGAAATGGCGCCGGCCGAAACGACCGTTACCACCGGCCCTGGTGGTGGCGCGGCTCAGGCCCGAAAGACCGAGGAGGGAGGTGACGTTGGAGCACCAGCCCGGTCGGGCGAACGAGCAACGCTCCTTCGAGAACGCATCGTCCGGATTGAAGACCTCCGTACGTTTCGAGTCCTCCCGAGTGAACGTCGTACCCTGCTCACCCCAGCTGAGCGCAACGAGTGCCATCAGGAAGTTCCAGGAAACGATGGACATCTCGGAGCGCCATTTCTGACCGGTGATCGGATGCACGGCGCGTTCCTTATCGCCCGCGAGATTCACAACAACAAGGGGCGAACCATCAACCCGTGCGTTGTAGCAGGGATCGCCTGGGCCGCGTGAGCCAGGCAGATCGCAGCCTTCGTTGGGTCGACCGGCTACCCGCTCACCCATGAAGCCCACGGTTCCGGGCTGGGCGACGCGGCGGTCTGTCGTATCCCACATTTCGCCGTTCTGGTAGGTGCCCTGGATATTGGGGAACGACTGGAAGAAGACCCCGGCTTCGACGTTCAGGAAGTCGACGCCATGAATGTCGCAGTTGGTCCCGTAGAACGGGCCGCAGCCCAGCAATGCCTCCTGCTCATCCGTCAGGAATGGCGACAGGCCCGAGAAGAGCCCCAGTTGTGCCAGACCGGGGATGATTCCCGTCCCCGCCGGGTAGTCGGCCTCCACCGCGCTTGCGCCATCAAAGAGTCCGGCGTCGAGGGGGACGAGCAGGCTCGGAAGGAACGCGGCCGAGATGAAGTCGAAGAAGCTCGTCCCGGCCGGGCAGGTCCCACACCGGACGATGAACGGCGCGTGCGTGATGATCGACGCCGAGGTTCCGGCGGTCAAGCCACCGAGGCCGTACCAGAAGGTACTGCCGTTCAGCGAGGCGGGTGTGTTGTCACCCGCGCCGATCA
Organism: bacterium; assembly: GCA_024226235.1. Taxonomy (GTDB): domain Bacteria; phylum Myxococcota_A; class UBA9160; order UBA9160; family UBA6930. Next base: position 9,902 of record JAAELW010000063.1, on the reverse strand, counting down.
TCGAGAAGATGGTTGAAACGGGCACGGGAATGCCCGCGGGGCTGGCGGGGACCACCAAGCTGTTGAAAACGGACTGGCCACAGGACGAAGTATCCAGATCCGAAAAACCGACCGTGCCAGCACAGATCCAGGCGAACATCGACTGGTTCACACTGTGCTCGAGCAGGGCATTGTCCTCCGTCAGGCAGGTGTCCTCGCTCCCGTGCCGGCACTCCCCGGTCGATTGAGTCTTGCGCGGTCGACCGGTCCTCGGATCCACATTGCGCTCGTAGGTGAACAGCCGATCGACGTAGAAGCTGTCGTCGTAGCCGTAGAAATCCGTCAGCGCGAACGAGAACCGCTCATAGCGCCACTCGATGCGTGCACCGACGTCGATGCCCTTCCAGCTGTTCCACGGGTTCGGCGGTCGGATCTCTCCGGCAATGCCGACGCCGTTCTGGCCGTGATTCAGCAGGCCGAACGTCTTGCCGCAGGCGACGAGCGGCGAGTAGGGCTCGCCGCAGCGCCCGATGTCATTGGGCTCGTACGAATCGAGGATGGCCGCGATCTCGAGGCGTACGTCCTCGAACGGACCCACCTCGTAGAACGACCAGACCGCGCGCACGGCCCACAGCGCGATCCGGCTCTCCTCCAGCGTGGGCAGCGTGGCCAACGCCAGGTCGCGCGGGTTCATCTGATCGGTCGTGCTGAACAGTTCGGTCTTGCCCCAGACGATGGTCTGCTTGCCTGCACGGACCCAGAGCCGGCTGTCGAACATCTCGAGCTCGAGGTAGGCCTCCTTCAGCTCCTTTTCGTCCTGCTGCGAAGCGCCGCGGTTCCATTGCAGCTCGTTGACCGTGAAGTTCTGGTCGAAGGAATCGAAATCCCCGTCCCTGAGCGCATGCTGGAGCCGCTGGTTCGGGTACCAGATGCCGCTGGGAACGTGGTCCGGCGCGCCTGCGTCGAAGCGCACCTCGGTCGCAGGGCGCAAGGGCAGGCCCAGTGAGCCGCCGGCGCCTGCGAGCACGCGTTCGTTGAAGTCATGCGACCGGAACGGGTTCGGCACCTGGTCGGCATCGTGGAGGGGATCGATGTTGCACTTGATGTTGTGGACGAGCTGCTGGTTGCCGTGGCCGTTCGTCGAGCCGCGGGTCCGGCGGCTGGCGAAGCGGCACTCGCTGAGGTTCTCGAACAGGAGCTGCGCGGGGTCGTCGCTGTCCGCACTCAACTGGTCATCGACGATTGCGTCGAGGCCGCCGCTAGCACCCCAGTATCCGTTGTAGATAATGGTTCCCTGCGACTTCACCGCCCGCCGCGAGCCGGGCAGGTTGATGTCCTTGTTGCGAAATGCGTTGCCAATGATGCTGTGATCGAACTCACGCCGGGTGTTGCCGGTAAAATTGGTGCCGGCGAAACCGCTCTCGTGACCACTCTGGATGCGGGCGGGCAGGCGACCGGTTCGGTCGCCGTAGACATCGACGTTGTCGAACATCCAGCAACCGCGTCGCCACACGCAGTCGAAGCGGGCTTCGACGCGGGCGAATGCGCTTACCATGTCGAACGGGCCGAAGCCGTCGGGTGCGATGTCGGCTTCGATCTCGAGGTTCAGCACGTGGTACCACTGGGTCAGGTCCCAGTCGTCCGCGCCGCTGAAATCGTCCCAGATGGACCGGATCTGCTGCTCGTAGAATCCGTGGATCTCGAGCTTGCCATCCCAGAACTCGATGGCCGTGGCCGGCATCGAAACCATCATGAACAGAAGTGCGCCGAGCACACCTCGCAACCATCGAGACGCAAACGCTCCGTGCATGACCCCTCCTGATGACCGGTCGCTCGTTCTGTCTCGCGTCACGATCGATGGCTCCCGCCTTCGATTGATACCCACGTCGAACGAACGTCCGGTGCGCTTTCCCCCAACAACCTCTGCCCGGGTCGACCCCTCCGGACCGACCTACGCCGACCCCAAACACGCGGTGGTGACCTGATTGTCCCATCGCGCTGGACTCAGCAGGTTGCATGTATACGCCGAACCTGCCGGGAAGACAACCGAAAATGCGATTGTTGAGTCTGGGATGGACGCCAAGGGGCGTTTGCGGACCGCGGGTGGGGCGCTCAGGTCGACTTCGGTTTCGGCTTGGCGGCTTTCCGGGTCGACGCCTTCTTCGCCGTCTTCCGGACTGCCTTCTTCCGAGTCGCCTTTGCTGCAACTTTCTTCCGGGTAGTCTTCGCCGCGGCCTTTTTTCGAGTGGTCTTGGCCCCAGTTTTCTTGCGAGTCGCTTTCTTTTTCGTGGCTTTCTTCTTGGTCGTCTTCTTTTGGGGTGTCTTGGACTCACCCTCTGCGTCCGCCGCCGCCTTCTTCCCGCGCGGCGGGAACTCGAAGCCATGGCGCCCGGTTTCCTTCAGCACCAGGATCGCCGAGAACGGCCGGCCGAAGCGCGAGGTAAAATCGGTCAGCAGCTCGGTCTTCCCGTTCGCCAGGTAGTACTGGGCCTCGTCACGAGTGATCTCCCGCTTGCAGACCGTCCGCGGAAATATGAATCCGCAGTTCTCCGCGAGCTCGGGCTTCTCGGGGGCGGGCTCGCCCTTTGCCCTCGCCTCCTTCTTGGCGGCCTTGAAGGCTGCAGTCTGCAGATCGGCCTCGAGCTTCTTCGGGCAGATGTACTGGGTCGAGGTCTCGATGATCTGGCAACCGCTTCCGCACGGGCAAGGCCCGAGCGGCTCGGTATCCACCTCGTATTCCGGGATATCGCTGGCGCTCTCGTCGTTCCACCCCTCGGAGATGACCTTGACCTTGCCCTCGTCGCGATCGAGTTCGAGCCGCCCTTTGTAGGTCCGTCCACTGCGGGCAGTGAACCCGTCGAGGATCCCGGTCTGGCCATCCTTCAGCAGGGCCTGCGCCGCGGCCCGGTCGAGGTAGCGACCCGACGTGTCCTTCCAGAGCAGCAGCGGGCAGCCGTCGTGGGAGCAGCTCTCATCGGCCTTCGCTTCACGCGGAAGATCCGGATCCTTCTCGCAGGTGTAGAACCAGGCCTGCTCGACCACCGGGCGTCCACTGTACGGGCACTGGCCGATCGGCTCGTCGTTCCCGTAGAGCTCGTCGTAGTCGAAGGTCTTGGCCCGTTCCACGACCTCGCGGGCATAGGCCTCGACCTCTTCCATGAATCCGGTCGCGGTGCGCTCGCCGCGCTCGACTTGCTGGAGGTGGCGCTCCAGTTCGCCCGTCAGCGCCGGCGAGGCCAGCCGATCGATCGAGAGCCGGTTCAGGCTGTCGATCAGCCGGATACCCTTCACGGTGGGACGCAGCGCCTTGCCCACGCGAACCACGTAACCCTTGCGGATCAGGTTCTCGATCGTCTCGGCACGGGTGGCCGGCGTGCCGATGCCCTTCTCGTGGAGCACGGCGGCGATGTCCTCGTCGTCCACCTGACGGCCGGCATTCTCCATCAACGAGAGCAGACGCCCTTCGCTGATCCGCGCCGGCGGGCGGGTCTGCTCGGCGCTGGCCTCGACTTCGCCCGTGGCGACGCTGACACCGCTCGCGTCGGTCCGGCCGGCCTCGAGCGGAGCCAGTATCACGCTATCGCCCTCTTCCTGCGTGGGGGGCAGCACCGCGCGCCAGCCCGGCTCTGTCAGGGTCCGGGCACGGGTGCGGAAATGCTCACCCTGGGCGACCGTCGTCCGCTCGACGCGCTCCCAGATGGCCGGCGGGTGGAACGCGCCCAGGAAGCGGCGCACGACCAGATCGTAGAGGCGCTTGTCGTCGCCGGTGAGCTCACTGCGCGGCGTGTTGCCGTTCGGAATGATCGCGAAGTGGTCGGAGACACCGGCATCATCGAAGATGCGCTTGTCGTTCTGGAGCCCGTCGCGCAGCAGCCGGGCCGCGCTCTCGGCGAACTCACTGCCAGGGCCTTCCTTCACGGATGCGAAGCTCTGCAGCGCCTGGTCGACGTTCTCGCGGTAGTCGTTCGGCAGGCATCGGGAATCCGTCCGCGGGTAGGTCAGCAGCTTGTGCCCCTCGTAGCAGCGTTGAGCCGCCGAGAGGGTGCGCCGGGCGCTCCAGCCGAAGCGCCGGTTGCCTTCGCGTTGAAGACTCGTCAAGTCGAATAGCGGCGGTGCAGATTCCCGGGAGGGCTTGCGCGTCTCGCTGGCTTCGCCGGCCTGGCCCTGGACCGCCGTCACGATCGCGGTCGCTCGAGCCTCGTCGAAGATGCGATCGTCCTTCCGCTGGTCGTCTTCGCCAGGCTCGAAGGCAGGGTCGAACCAGGTGGCGGCATACGTCTCGTCCCCGTGCTCGAAGGTCGCCGCGACCTTCCAGTACGGCACCGGCACGTGGGCCAACACGATCAGCTCGCGCTCCACCAACAAGGCCAGCGTGGGCGTCTGCACCCGGCCAGCCGACCAGGCCGTCCGTTCCTTGCGGCTCGCAAAGCGCTTCGTGAGGGCGCGGGTCGCATTCATGCCGATCAGCCAATCCGACCACGCGCGGCACTCGGCCGCCTGCGCCAGGCCCTCCATCTCACTGCCCGGAATCAGTGATTCGAAGCCCTCGCGGATCGCGTTCTTCGTCATCGATTGGAGCCAGAGCCGATCGATGGGTTTTTCGACCCCCAGGAACTTCACGACCTCCCGGAAGATCAGCTCACCCTCACGGCCTGCATCGCAGGCATTCACGACCCGATCGACGTCCTTGCGCTCGACCAGCTTCTTGATCGTGCGGATGCGGTCGCTCTGCCCCTTCTTCTTCTTCAGCGAGAAGGATTCGGGAATGATGGGGAGCACATCGAGGGTCCAGCGCTTGTACTTCTCGTCGACTTCCTCGGGCGGTAGCAGCTCGAACAGGTGCCCGACCGCGAACGTGACCACTCGCTGCTCGGACTCCCAATAGCCCTCTTCTTCTTGGAAACCACCAAGGGCCTCCGCAATATCTCGGGCCACACTCGGCTTCTCGGTGATGATCAACGCCTTGGCCAACGCTGCAGTCCTCTCTGTCCGATTCCCCTCGGGGAATGCCTTCCGCATCAAACGATCTACTCGTTCGAGGCGGCCACCCTTAGCCGGAGGCTCGGGCAGTGACAAGTTCGACGCAGATCGTGGTGTTCCCCGGGGTCGGGGGCGCGCGGAAGAAACTTGAGCCGGACCGCACTCCACGCCATGCGGGTTGCCGCCGTCTGGACCCTGCGGGTTGCCACCGTTCGCGCATGCGGGTTGCCGCCGTCCGCGCCATGCGGGTTGCCACAGTTCGCGCCATGCGGGTTGCCACAGTCCGCGCCGTCGGCCAGCCTCCGGCCCGCTCGAGCCAACCCGGGAGGTCTTCCACGTGAGCAGTGCCCAGCCCATCACCGGCCTCAAACCCGGTCAGGTCCCGAAGCATGCCTTCCTGTGTGGAGACCCGGCTCGGATCGATCGCATCACCGCGGATTGGGAGGGAACGACCGAGGCTTGCAACGTCCGGGAGTATCGGGTCGTGACCGGCACGTGGGGTGGAATTCCCATGGCCGCCGCCTCGACTGGAATCGGCGCGCCCAGCACGGCGGTGCTGGTCGAGGAGCTGGTGAAGCTCGGCGTCCATACCTTCGTTCGCATCGGCAACAGCGGCGGCCTGGCACCGGACCTCGAGCTGGGTGACCTGGTCGTGACCACGGGCGCGGTGCGCGACGACGGCACCAGCCGCAGCTATGTACTGCCCGAGTACCCGGCTGTGGCCGACCACGAGCTGGTCGGAGCATTGCTCGGGGCCGCGCAAGAGCGCGGCGCCCGCTGTCGCGCCGGCATCACCTGGAGCCTGGACGCATTCTACATGCGCAACGCGGTCCTCACCGCAGACGGCGGCATGGGATCGATGAGCGTCGGTGACTACTGGACGGCGGATCACCCCAACCGGATCGCCGACCTGCGCGCGGCCCGCGTACAGAATTGCGAGATGGAGTCTGGCGTGTTGCTCACGCTGGCGGGCCTGTTCGGTGTGCGCGCCGGCTGCATCTGCGTCGTCTCCGACCGCACTCCCTGGCCCGGCCCCTCCGAGATCGACCTCGACCGGAACATGGGCCAATGCATCGAAATCGCCCTCGACGCGATGCTGCAGGTGGCGTAGGCGGGGACGTTCTCTCCGTCTAGCGGACCAGCTCCACCGGAACGGGCATCAGGTTCCAGGTGAGGATCGGAAGGGCTTCGCTGCGCGTGTGGATCACTTCGCGGTCGATCACGCCGTCTTGCCAGACGTAGCGGCGGAGTTCCTTGTCGTCATCGCTCGCTACGTAGAGCTCGTCGCTTCCGTCGCCATCGAGATCGGTGAGAAGTGCGGCGTGTTCGAAGCCCTTGGATTTGGCGTCGATCAGGGACTTCTGCCAGGCGGCTTCGGGGCTGTCTCCCGGACGCAGCATCCACAGCCCGGAATCCTTGCCCGCGACCACCATTTCCTTGACACCGTCACCTTCCACATCACCCACGGTGAGGAAACGGGCCATCGGATCGGAGAGCGTCGAGACGGTGTGGCCGGCTGCCGGGTCCGTGCCTGCATCGTACCGGCGGATCTCGAGATCTCCGCCCTCGGCGGCTTCGATCGACACATAGAGCTCGTCGCGACCGTCGCCATCGACATCGTCGACCAGGATCTCCTTGGCGTGGCGCCCGCCCAGGTCGGCCACCACGACCCGACCCTCGTTCGTGGCCGGCACATAGCGCACGACCTCGCCGTGCTGGGGCTTGCCATCGAGCTTGTTGGGGTCGCTAGGCGTCGCGTAGACCTCGAGCACGCCGTCGCCATCGAGATCGCCGATCTCGATCTCGTGGATGAACTTGTCCGGCTCGGCATCCATCTTGATCACGTCGTAGCCGCCTCCCTGCTTGGGACGCACGACCGCGAACACTCCCTGGTCGTGGGTCGCGACGGCCAGCGCCGAGTTTCCATCTCCAAAGAGGTCCGCCGCCTCGGCGTCGCGCATGCGGCTGAATTTCCCCCCGAAGTCTTCCTGCCAGAGGGTCTCCGCCGGGGCGAGCTGACCGTCGGCGCCCTTTCGCCAGAGCTTCAAGGCCGCCTCACTGCCACCCAGGGTCAGGATGCCGGGTGTCTGGCCGGGCGGGGTGTAGACCATCGCCTTGTGGAAGACATTGCTGTCCGGGTCGCCGATCCGGGTCGTCGTCCACTCGCCGCCTTCGCGCACCAGCATCACCAGCTCGCTCATGGGGAGCGGCTTGCCGTCCTGGCGTTCGAACTTGGAGATCGCAATCAGCAGACCCGTGGGCAGATCCGCTGGGGTCGAGGCCGCGGGCTTTGCCGCCGGCGGGGGAGCCGGGGTCGGAGCCTTGGCCGCGGGCTCTTCGCCCGAGCCGCAGGCCAGGACCAGACCGACGAACATGAGGAGGGGGACAGACAGGGTGCGACGGATCACGGCAATCTCCTGAGGCGAATCGGGGCCTGAACGGCCCCGGGGCGAGGGGTTTAGCAAACTCGAAACCCGGCATACCCTTGTCGGTTCTCCACCGGGGGGGCTTGACCTGGCCGGCCCTGGAGACTGTGTTACCGACTGCCCGTGGCGAAGATCAACACACAGCCCCCCCGCGGAACCCGGGATTTCTTCCCGGAGGACCTGCGTTTGCGCGCCTGGCTCTTCGACATCTGGCGGGAGGTCGCGCAGCGCTTCGGCTTCGAGGAGGTCGATGCGCCGATCGTCGAGCACGCCGAGCTGTACATGCGCAAGGCCGGCGAAGAGATCGTGAATCAGCTCTACCATTTCGAGCTTCACGATCGACATCTGGCCCTGCGCAGTGAATTCACACCGTCTCTCGCCCGGATGGTGATGGCCCGCCAGGGCGCGCTGCGCTGGCCGATCCGCTGGTTCTCGATTCCGCAGTGCTGGCGCTACGAGCGCATGACCCGGGGGCGCCGGCGCGAGCACTACCAGTGGAACATGGATGTCTGGGGTGAGCCGGGAGTGGCCGCCGAGGCCGAGCTGATCGCGGCAGCCTTTGCTGCGATGGACGCCATGGGCCTGGCTGCAGGTGACGTGCGAATGCGCGTGAACAGCCGCGCTCTGCTCGAGGAGACCCTTCGCGAGCGCTTCCTGGGCGACCACCCGGAAGCCTTCGAACCCCTTTGTGTCGTGATCGACAAGCTCGACAAGATCGGTGCGGACGCCGTCGTGGACCAGTTGGCAGACCCCGCGGGCGCCATTCGGTTGGCGAAGCCAGACGCGTTGGACGTGGTTGCGCTGCTTGGGGTCGGGAGCATCGAGGAGGCCCGCAAGAGCGCGCCATCCGGTTCTTCCGCCCTCGCCGACTTGGAACGCCTATTCACACTGCTCGAAGGCTACGACGTCGCCGATCGCGTGGTCTTCGACGCATCGGTTGTTCGCGGGCTCGCCTACTACACGGGAATCGTGTTCGAAGCCTTCGACACCGGCGGGAAGCTGCGTGCCGTCTGTGGAGGCGGTCGCTACGACCGGCTGCTCGAAAGCCTCGGCGGCAAGCCCGTACCCGCTGTCGGTTTCGGCTTCGGCGACGCGGTGGTCGGAGAGCTGCTCGGCGAAAAAGCACTTCTCCCGGAACTTCCGCGCAAGCTCGATGCAGTGGTCTTTCCGTTCGGAGACACGGAGCGCGCGGAAGCGCAGGCCCTGGCTTCGAACTTGCGCCTTCAGGGCAAAGCCGTCGAACTCGTACTGGGCCATGTGAAACCCAAGCGCGCATTGGCCGACGCGGATCGGGCAGGAGCCCAGCGAATCTATCTGATCGGCCCCGACGAACTCTCCCGCGGTGTCGCCCGGGTACGCGAGCTCCGCAGCGGCGAAGAGCGGGACGAGCCGCTTCCGGCGAGGAAGGACTGATGCGCGGGTGGACGACCCAGGACAGCCTCGAACTGTACAACGTGGAGAGTTGGGGCCGGGGCTACTTCGATATCGACGGGCGCGGCGGGCTGCAAGTGCAACCGCATGGAGCGAGTGGAGCGTCGATTGCGCTTCCTGCCCTCGTCAAGGACCTGCGGGAGCGGGGCCTGCGCACACCGTTGCTGGTGCGCTTCTCGGACATCCTGAAGAGCCGCATCGATCACCTGGCCGGCGCATTCCGCACGGCAACCCAGGAATACGGCTACCGAGGCCGCTTCCGCGGTGTGTATCCGATCAAGGTGAATCAGCAGCGCCACGTCGTCGAGGAAATGGTGTCGCTCGGCTGCGATTCGTGCCTCGGACTCGAAGCGGGCAGCAAGCCCGAACTACTGATCGCGCTGGCACTGCTCGACACGCCGGACGCACTGATCATCTGCAACGGCTACAAGGATCGGGCCTACATCGAGACGGCGCTATTGGCCCAACGCCTCGGCCGCACACCGATGATCGTGATCGATCGCTACCACGAGCTGGAGCTGGTCATCAAGCTGGCCACGGAGCTCGGGATTCGACCTCATATCGGCATCCGCGCAAAGCTCTCCGCTCGCGGCGCGGGGAAATGGGTCGAGTCCTCCGGCGATAGATCGAAGTTCGGCCTCACCGCAGCTGAGATCGTCGAGGCCGTCGATCGGCTGCGGCACGAGGACATGTTGGAGTGCCTGGAGCTGCTCCACTTCCACATCGGCTCCCAGATCACGACGATTCGCGCCCATAAGGACGCGCTCCGTGAGGCCAGCCGGATCTTTACGGGCCTGCATGAGTTGGGCGCACGCCCGGGGTTCTTCGACGTCGGCGGTGGCTTGGCGGTGGACTACGACGGCTCGCGCACCCACTTCCATTCTTCGAAGAACTACTCGTTGCAGGAATACGCGAACGATGTGGTCTCGGCGATCCAGGAGGTCTGCGACGAAAAGGACGTACCGCACCCGGATGTCGTGACCGAGGCGGGACGCTGGATGATCGCCCACCACTCGGTGCTGCTCTTCGATGTACTCGGCGTCAACAATGTCAAGCCGAACTCGCGTCCCCAACCGATCCTGGAAG
>JAAELW010000062.1 GCA_024226235.1 bacterium | reverse complement strand
TCGGCAACTTAACAAATGGGACCGGCCCCTGTCTTAACGGCTCTGTCTTCACAACATCCAACTTGGCGATGCCTATCTTGACGGGGTGATTCTATGAGAAGGGTGTTTGGGCGCGTTGCGGCTGGGCTGGGGGGGCTGCTGCTCGTGGTGCTGGGCATCGCGGTTGTGGCGTTGGGCCTGCGATGGGTGCAAGTGTGGCTCTTCTACGTTCCGATGGGGTCGGAACATGCTTCCGAGAAGGCGGCATACCTGGCGACGATTCCAGAGGTCGATCCTGCGGATGCACCGAATTTCGTCGTCATCTTCTTCGATGATCTCGGATGGGGAGATCTCAGTAGCTATGGCAGCCAGCTGATCCGCACGCCGCACATCGACCGAGCGGCGGCTGAGGGTCTGCGGATGACCGATTTCTACTCGGCTTCGCCGGTTTGCACCCCGTCTCGGGCGGCTCTGCTCAGCGGACGGTTTCCGGTGCGTTCAGGCACCCACAACCATGTCTTCTTTCCCGAGGGCTCACTCCTCGGGACGTTCCGCAAGATGGCAGGTGTCGGAAACGAGATTGCCACGGATGAAATCCTGTTACCCGAAGCGTTGCTCGCCGCGGGCTACACCACGGGCATGATCGGCAAGTGGCACCTGGGCGATCGCCCGGGGCATCTGCCGAACGACTTCGGTTTTCAAGAGTACGTCGGTGTCCATTTCAGCAACGACATGCAGCCGCTCCATCTCTTTCGAAATGACGAGATCGAGATTCGCGACGAGACACCTCTGGTCGATCGAGGCTCGTTTCGAGATGAGGATGCCGACGTGGAGATGGTCGGCATGGATCAGCGGAAGCTGACCCGGCGCTACACCGAAGAAGCCATCTCCTTCCTCGAGAGGCATCAGGATCGACCCTTCCTTCTCTACCTGGCCCACACTGCACCGCATGTTCCGCACTTTGCGGATCCGGAGCACGCCGGTTCGTCGGAAGGCGGCATCTACGGGGATGTCGTGGAGGATCTCGACCGCAGCACGGGCGACGTGCTGGCGGCTCTCGACCGGCTCGGCCTGACAGAGAACACCCTGGTCCTGATCACGAGCGACAATGGCGCGGACTACAACGGAAGCCCGGGCAACCTTCGAGGCCGGAAGGGCGAGGTACTCGAAGGCGGGCAACGGGTTCCGATGATCGCGCGTTGGCCCGACCGCATTCCAGCGGGACGGGTCAGTGGCGAGATCGCAATGAACATCGACATCTTCCCCACGCTGCTCGCCCTGGCGGGCGTTCCGCTACCGGAAGATCGGATCGTAGATGGCACAGATCTCTCGGAGCTGTTCGAGAAGGGCGCGCCTTCCCCGCACGATCTGCTCTTCTACTTTCCCACCCTCGGCGGTGAACCCGCCGGAGCCAGAGACGCGCGATTCAAGTACCTTGCGTCCACTGGCGATCTGGGCCGGGACAAGCCGATGCTCTCGGACATCCATCGGGATCAGGAAGGCCATAACCTCATCCGGCGCTTTCCGGAGGACGGCAAGCGATTGGGCGGCGCCGTCGCCCGCATGAAGGAAGAGATCGAAAGCAACCCGCGCGGCTGGCGCTAGCGTCGGGTTTCGAAGGGGAACCCGTGAAAGCCGTCGTCTGCAAGGAGTTTGGACCGCCCGAAAAGCTGGTCGTGGAAGAGGTGCCGGACCCGAAGGCTGGACCGGGCCAGTTGGTCGTCGACGTTCGTGCTGCGGGCGTGACGTTTCCGGACGCGTTGATCATCGAGGACGCCTACCAGTTCAAGGCGAAGCCCCCGTTCTTCCCGGGCGGCGAGGTCGCAGGCCTGGTGCGAGAAGTCGGCGAAGATGTGCAGGGCTTTGCCATAGGAGATCCGGTGATTGGAGCCACGGGGATCACCGGCGGATTTGCAGAACAGGCGTTGGTGAGTGCGGCCACTACCCGACCGCTGCCCGAGGGCATCGGCTTCGCCGAAGCGACAGGCATGCAGTACGCCTACGGCACCGCGCACTACGCGCTGAAGTTTCGGGGCCATTTGCAGAGCGACGAGACACTGCTGGTGCTCGGAGCGGGCGGAAACGTCGGTCTGGCAGCAGTCGAACTCGGCAAGCTGACCGGCGCGCGTGTGATCGCGGCCGCCTCGAGCGAGAGCAAGCTCGCGTTGTGCCGGGAGCGCGGAGCTGACGAGACGATCGACTACGCGACGGAAGACCTGAAGGAGCGCACAAAGGCGCTTACGGAAGGCCGCGGCGCCGACGTCGTCTACGACGCGGTGGGCGGCGACTACGCGGAGGCGGCTCTCCGGGCCACGGCCTGGAACGGGCGCTTCCTGGTGATCGGCTTCACCGCCGGTATCCCGAGGATCCCGCTCAATCTCACGCTCCTGAAGGGCTGCCAGATCGTCGGCGTCTTCTTCGGAGGCATGATGGGCCGCGAGCCCGAAACCCGCGACGCTATCGTCCGCGATCTCGATCAGATGACCGCCTCTGGCCAACTCAACCCTTACGTCTCCAAGCGCTACTCCCTCGCCGAAGCCCCCCAGGCACTCCGCGACCTCCAGGAACGGCGCGTGCTCGGGAAAGTCGTCATCGAACCCTGAGCGCTCATTCGCTGGTGGATCTCGACAGCCGGCTGACCCTGGGTCGCCACGCTCACCTCAGACAAGGTCGCGGTGGCGCCATTGCGCTGGAATCCCGGTTCGTCTGGGAACAACACCCGAGTCAACGCGGGGAAATCCCCGACGGAGACCTGGTGGAAATTCCGATTCGATCGAACCACGAACGACCCCGGTGACGACTGCGATGGCATGGTTTTCCACTTGTTGAACCCTGTCAACTACTGACACGATCATACCGAAGAACAGTCAGGAAGCAGAGAGCGCCTCGATTCCATCGAACGATGTCACATAACGTGTTCGGTCGAGTATCGAGCAGTCGATCGAACGATCACAGAACGAAACGAGCCTGGAAGCGCGAAGGATATGTCTTGATCAACCTCACCCTGGTGGCCTTCGAGCGCTACCGGGACACGATGCAGCACGCGGACCTCCAGCTCGAGCAGATGAACAGTTGGGACCTGCTGCGCGCCTACTTCCTATCGGAAAAGGTGGAAATGGCGTTCGTGATGCGTTCACCGACACCCGCTTCGGATCGGCTTCATTCGGGTCGGTCGCTGGGGCAGCCGTCTCGATCCCAGGTGGTGGAATGTGACTGAACCGTTGGCTTCGAGTTCCAATGAACACCACGCCATCCGGCCGAGGAGTTCGCTCCGGACGAACCTGCTGCGTTGGTTTCTGGTCCTTTCCCTGACGCCGCTGACCTTCATCGCAGGGACAAGCTACCTGCAGGCTCGCAAGAACCTGGGGGAGGCCGCAACGCGGGAGCTTCGGGATTCCCTCGAAGCGAGATCGCAGTTCATGGCCAACTGGTTCGAATACCGCTTCCTGGATTTGAAAAGTCAGGCAGAGAACCAATCCAACGCCGTCTTCCTCGAAGCGCTGCTCGACGCCTGGCGGCCGGAAGGAGAGGACCTCGATGGATTCGTCGAAAGCTACGACTGGGCCAGGATTGCAGACGCCCACCAGGGGGACCTGTTCAATCTGGTCCGGACCCACGAGCACATCTACGATGTGTTCCTGATCGATACGAACGGCAACATCCTCTTCACGGTCGCACAAGAGGAGGATCTGGGCACCAATCTCTTCAGAGGTGACCTCCACGAGACCCGGTTCGCCATCAACGCTCGAAGTTCGCTCATCACGAATAAGGCGCTGCTGTCTGATCTCGAGCGCTACGGGCCTTCCAACGATCTCGAAGCAGCGTTCCTGACGGCGCCGATGCTCGGCGCTTCCGGCGAGCCGATCGGTCTGTTCGCAATTCAGCTCCGTTTCGACCGCATCACGAACCAGCTGACGGGGTCGTTTGTGGAGCGGAAGACGGCTCGCACATACCTCGTCGGCACCGACGGCCTTCTTCGCACTGCACTTCGGGCAGGTGATGGCTCCGATGTTCTTGCTCGCCGTATCGATACGAAACCCTTCCACAACTGGTTCACCGCCAGGACCGATACCAGCGGGGCGCCTTCCGAAGTGGAATTGAATGGGTCTACCTACATTGGGCCTCTCGGGAATCCGGTGATCGGACTGTCACGGAGAGTCGAGTACCCGGGAATCAACTGGTTGATGATCGGCGAGATCGATCGGGCGGAGGCGCTCGCGGCCTCCAACCAGCTCGGATTGACCATTCTGATCATGTCGAGCGCGACCGTGTTGCTGGTGGCAGGTATGGCCGGTTTGATATCCCGCCGGATCACTCGTCCGATCGAAACCCTGACGGAATTCACCCGGCGTTTCGCACGAGGCGAGACGGAGGAGAGCGCGTGGGTCAGCTCGAATGACGAGACCGCGGAGTTGGCGAAGGCGTTCAACGAGATGGTCGAGTCGCGCCGCCAACACGAGGCCCAGACCCAGAGTGCCGCTGATGAAGCCCGACAGGCCCTTCACGACCTGAACGATGTCAGGTTCGCTCTCGACCAGCACGCCATCGTGACGATTACCGACCCACACGGAATCATCACGTTCGTCAACGACCGATGCCTCGAGATCACCGGCTACAGCCGTGAAGAACTGATCGGCCAGAACCACAGCATACTCAACTCGGGCGAACACGACCCGGAGTTCTTCCGCGAGCTGGAGCTGACCGTAGGCAGCGGCCAGGTCTGGCATGGGGAAGTGTGCAACCGGTCCAAGGACGGTCGCCTCTTCTGGATGGATACGACTCTGGTTCCACTTCTCGATAGCGAAGGCAGACCCAGTAGCTATGTCGCAATCCGCAGTGACATCACCGATCGCATGGCCATCGACGCGAGGCTCAACGAAGCATTCGCACAGCTCGCGGCCACCCTCGAAGCTGGCGATGAGGGAATTCTCGTAACCTCGGCGGCCGGCAATGTCGAACATTCCAATGGTCGGTTTGCCGAGCTGTGGGAGATTCCGAAGCCGTTGATGAAGAATGTGGGCGGCGATGCCCTATGGGAGCACATTGTTTCCCAGCTGACCGATGCAGAGGACCTCCAGACGTTTGCGCGGTCGATCGAATCCGATCCCGAGGCGAAGTGGAACGGGCGCCTGGAACTCAAAAACGGGAAGACGTTCCGATCCGATTCACGACCCATGTTCGTCGATCACGAACCGGTGGGCCGCGTCTGGAGCGTCTACGACATCACGGAGCAGGTGGAGTTTCAGAACAGGGAGCATCGCCGTCGCAAATTTGTCGAGGCCAAACTCGACATCTCCGAGACGCTGTCAAGCGACAATCCTCTAGAGCTGAGGCTCGAAAGATCCGTGGATCGGATCCTCGAGCTGACACAGCTGGAGATCCAGGCCAAGGGTGGCGTATTCCTACTCGATGAAGGCGCTGAAGGTCTGCGCATGTGCACTGCCCGAGGGGCATTCAGCCAGGAGTTCCTGCGCGACGAAGCCTTCGTTCCGTTGGGGTGCTGCTTGTGTGGTCGAGCTGCCGTGTCCCAGGAGGTGATCGTAAGCGACGATTGCTTCAGCGATCACCGCCACGACAATCGCTGGCCGGACATGACCTCGCACGGACACATCATCGTGCCGCTCCTGGACCGCACGAAGGGAACCGATACGACAGTGGGCGTGCTGTTCCTGTACACGGATCCCCATCCCTCTCCGCGCGAAGACGAGATCAGCGTATTGAAGGAAATCGCCGAGATGTTCGCGACAGCGATCCTCCAGGACCAGGCGACGCGCAAGCTGGACCTGGCCTGGAAGAACGCAGAGGAATTCGCCGGAAAGCTGGAGAACCAGACCGTCTATGCCGAGCAGATGGCAGAAGAGGCTGAGCAGGCCAGTGCGGCCAAGAGCGACTTCCTGGCCACGATGAGCCATGAAATCCGCACGCCGCTCAACGGCGTGATCGGAATGACCGGACTGCTACTCGATACCGAGCTCAACGAGGAGCAACGCCGCTTCGCGGAAACCGCCAAGAGCAGCGGGACTTCGTTGCTCGGGATCATCAATGACATCCTGGATTTCTCCAAGATCGAAGCCGGCAAGCTGGAGCTGGAGGTAATCGATTTCGACCTGGGCAGCCTGCTCGATGAATTCACCGGGGCCATGGCGCTGCGAACCGATGAGCGAGATATCGAATTGCTGTGTTCGGTCGAACCCGGAACACCACTGTTCGTCCGGGGCGATCCGGGCCGGCTGCGTCAGGTACTGACCAACCTGGCGGGAAACGCAGTCAAGTTCACCCATGAAGGTGAGATCGAAGTACGCACGAGCCTGGCATCCGAAAGCGACGAAGGAGCCCTGATCCGCTTCTCCGTTCGCGACACGGGCATTGGCATTCCGGAAGACAGGTTGGATCGTCTATTCGACCAGTTCACCCAGGTGGATGCCTCCACCACCCGGAAGTATGGCGGTACGGGCCTGGGATTGGCCATCTCGAAGCAACTCACCAGCGCGATGAACGGTGAGATCGGCGTGGAATCCGAGGAAGGCCAGGGGACCGAATTCTGGTTTACGGCAAGGCTACCGAAGCAACCGCAGGAATCTCCCAAGCGGGTGTGGCCGGCCGAGATGAACGGAACGCGCATTCTCGTGGTAGATGACAACGCCAGTAGCCGGAAGATCCTGCGCGAACAACTCGACGCCTGGGGAATCCGATCAGAAGAAGCCAGCGATGGCGCTTCAGCACTGCGTCTGATGCGAAATGCCGCTTCGACCGCGGACCCGTTCCGGGCCGCCCTCATCGACATGCAGATGCCGGACATGGACGGCAAGCAGCTGGGCAGCGCAATCAACGCGGATCCCGCTTTGAACACTGTGAAGCTCGTGATCCTGACACCTCTCACCCTGCAGGGGCAGACGAAGCAGCTCGAGGAGATCGGTTTCGTTTCAGCTCTCCCAAAGCCGATACGCAACTCTGAACTCTTCGACAGTCTGCTCGGGGCGCTCACGGGGCGCGCGCCGGTCGCGAGCCAGAGCAAGGGGCAGGGGATCCAGGAGCTAGGCCACAGCAATGCGCGCGTGTTGGTTGCCGAAGACAACCTCGTCAACCAGAAGGTGGCTATGGCATTGCTGAAGAAGCTGGGAGTGAAGGCCGACGTGGTCGCGAATGGACTCGAAGCGCTCGAAGCGTTGGAGACCGCTCACTACGACTTGATCCTGATGGACATGCAGATGCCCGAGATGGATGGCCTCACCGCGACGCGGAAGATCCGCGAATCGGAGCGCGAGTATCGGGACTTATCGATCGTCGCGCTGACGGCCAATGCCGTACAGGGAGAACGCAACCGCTGCATCGAGGCGGGCATGAACGACTACCTGACCAAACCCGTCAACCCCAAGGCCCTGGCGGAGAAACTGGGGATGTGGCTGCCGAAGGAGACGAGGGACGACCCGAGCCAGGCGGAGGCCGACCAGACCTCGTAGCTGATGCGGTTTCGAGGGCAGTGGGATCCGCGTTACCGGTTGCGCATCAGCCAGTCGCCGGGCTGCTCCTGCTTGCCGAACAGCCGATCCTGGAAACGCATCATCCCGCCGATCCAGCGATCCACGTCGGCACTCTTGCGGCGAGCGTACTCGGCGACTTCCGGATGCGGCAGGACCCAGAAGCGTTCCTCATCGAGAGCCTCGACCACGCATTGGTTCACGTCCTCGGGTTGGATCACGCCGTCCCCACTCGCGACTCCCTTGCCACCGCCGCCGAGCTTGTCGCGGTCGGGGCTATTGGCCTCGATGGCCGTCGCGACGGCCTGCGGGCAGAGCACTGAAACGCGGATGCCCTGATGGCCGTGCGTGATGGCGATCCATTCTGCCAGCGCAACGGCTGCATGCTTGGTCACTGAGTAGGAAAGCGAGCCAAGCTGGGTCAGGAGGCCCGCTGCAGAAGCGGTGTTCAGCAAGTAGCCGCTGCCGCGCTCGATCATCCCTGGCAACACCGCCCGGGCCGCATAGAGATGCGCCAACACGTGCACCTCCCACATGCGCTGCAGATCCTCGACGGGCGCTTCGAGCCCTCCCAGGGTCACGTAGCCCGCATTCGACACGAACAGGTCGATCCCACCCTGGGCGCGCTCGGTTTCCTCGACCAGAGAGCGGACGGCCTCTTCATCTGCCACGTCCAGGCCTGCGCTGGTGCCACCGATGGCCTCCGCAACCAGGCGAGCGCCGGCTTCATCTCGGTCGGCCACCACGACGTGGCGCGCACCCTCCTGATGAAAGCGCTCGGCCAGTCCCTTGCCAATGCCACTCGCACCGCCTGTCACGACGACGATTCGATCTTCGACCTTCATCTCGAAACCTCCCTCGGCATGGACACCCGTTCGGCTGGGTACCAGCCCAGTGGCTGCAGTGTGAGACAAGTCGAACTTCCAGGCCATCCCCGGCAACAAGGATCGGACCGCTCTCAAGCAGGGGTGAGGTCCCGCCGATCCCAGGGGTGTGCAATTTCGTCCGATCAGCCTCTTGCTTGCAGCACTTCTCCTGATCGCCGCCCCTGGGCTGGCAGGGGGGATGGTGAAGTACCGCACTCCGGACGGAAAGATCGGATACGCATCGCCCGGGCTGGTTCCCGAAGGCGCCACGGTCGAGTCATCGGACTACCGGCCGGACGGTCGGCTCAGCAGGCGACCTCGGTCCGAACGGGCCGTCACCCCGAGCAAGCAGCGAACCTCACCCCCCAAGCCCGAGGCCGTGAAGGAAGCAAGAGCCCAGGCCTTGAGCGAGGAGCGCACCCGCGCGGAATGGGCAGGCAAGGCCCGCATTGCGAAGCGGGAGCTGGCCACGGCTGAACGCAACTATGAAACGTGGCAGACCCGATGTGGTGGCAAGGATCCGCACCACTCCCTGTACGAGTTGCCGCCGGGCTGCACGACCGTCGAAAAGGGCCGGCTCGACGCCGCGCTCCAGGAACTCGAAGAGAAGCGCTACTGGGTCGAAGACGGTCTGTTCGATGCTTGTCGGCTCTCGGACGAGTGCTTACCAGGCTACATCCGCTGAGCTTTGCAGCCTCCCCCCGACGCTACAGAGGGGACAGGAGTTGGACGGCTGAGGGGTCGCGTACGCGCCGGGCCAGTTCAGCCAGGGTCGTGTGAAGGCTCGGATGGACGAGGTCTCCGGCCAGCTCCGCCAGCGGCTCGAGAACGAAAGCGCGTAGATGCAGGCGCGGGTGGGGCAGCGTGAGTTCGGCGGATTCGAGCACCTGATCGTCGTAGAGCAGGAGGTCCAGATCGAGTTCTCGAGGAGCGTCGCGGGAGCCATTTCTGACCCGACCCGCGGCGGACTCGATCGCCAGCAGCTCTGCCAGGATCTGCTGCGGGGAGAGGGCGCTCTCGAGCTCGACCACCGCATTCAGATAGGGACCTTGGGGCGGCCCGCCCACGGGTGCGGTCTCGTAGATGCGCGACGTTCGAACCACCCGGCTCTGGTCGATCCGCCCAAGGGCCATCAGGGCCTCGGAAAACCTGGCCTCCCGGTCGCCCAGATTCGATCCCATCCCGATGAAGACGCGTGCCATCAGGGCTCCTAGAGTATCCGGCAATGCAGCCGGACACCCTGCTTCCTGAGCTTCGAACGGAGATCCCCGGGCCGCGCTCGCGAGCGCTCGCCCAGCGGCTGGCACGGGTCGAGAGCCGGAACGTCACCTGCCTCTCCCCCGCCCCGCCGATCTTCTGGGAGCGCGCGGAGGGCGCCAGTGTGTGGGATGTGGACGGCAACCGCTTCGTCGATCTGGGCGGGGGGTTCGGCGTCGCAAACGCAGGCCACGCGCACCCTCGCGTGGCTGCGGCCGTGGCGGACCAGGCGGGGCGGCTGATGCACGCGATGGGCGACGTACATCCCCCTGCTGTGAAGGTCGAACTGCTGGAGGCCCTGGCCGCCCTGTTTCCGGGCGGCGAACCCGCTCGGTCCGTGCTTGGCTCGTCCGGCTCGGATGCGGTCGAGATCGCGCTCGAGACCGCACTGCTGGCAACCGGCCACGCCGGCCTGATCGCATTCGAGGGCGGCTACCACGGGCTGGCGCTGGGCTCCCTCGACGCCACCTGGCGTGCGGACTTCCGTGAACCATTCGCCACACTTCTCCCGCACCGTACGTCGTTCGCCCGGTTTGGCGATCTCGACGACGTCATCCGCTGCGCCGCGAACGCCAGCCTGGAGATAGGTGCGGTGCTCGTCGAGCCCGTCCAGGGTCGCGGGGGCGAGCGTGTTCCGCCGCCGGGCTTCCTTGCGGCCCTGCGCCGGCTCTGCGACGAACGGAATTGGCTGCTGATCGCGGACGAGGTCTACACGGGTTTCGGGCGCACCGGCCGCACCTTCGCTTGCGAGCACGAGAACGTCGTGCCGGACCTCCTATGTGTCGCCAAGGGGCTGGCGTCCGGCATGCCGATCTCCGCGTGCATCGGGCGTGCGGAGGTGATGGACTGCTGGCCGCTCTCGCTCGGCGAAGCGCTACATACCCAGACGTTCCTCGGGCATCCGCCCGGCTGCGCCGCGGCGCTGGCCTCACTGGCGATCCTCGAAGACGAGAAGCTCGCAGTACGCGCCTCAGAACTTGGAACATGGGCTCTCGATCGAATTCGCGAATCGACGGCCGACCTGGCCTCGGTTCGCGAGTGTCGGGGCCTCGGCATGATGATCGGCATCGAATGCGATGCACCCGAGATCGCGATGCGGGTCACCCATGAGGCCCTGATGCGCGGCTTCATCCTGCTGCCTTCTGGCAACCGCGGTGAGGTGCTCTCGATCACTCCCCCGCTGACGATCGGAAGCAAAGCCCTGGAAGCGGGCCTGGACACGCTTGCCCGGTTGCTCCAATGAAGAGCCCGGAAACCGAACTGCTCCGTTGGATGCGCCTGCACCCGGACGAGCGGGACGAGAAGCGCTTCGAGAGCATTGCTCTCGCGCTCTTCGCCCATCAGTTCGAGCATTGCACGCCCTATCGCCGGTTCTGCGAAGGTCGCGACCGCACGCCGGAAACCGTTCAGGGCTGGATGGAGATCCCCGCAGTTCCGACTGGAGCCTTCAAGGAGCTGCGCCTCGCGAGCTTCCCCGAAGAACGGACAAAGCACGTCTTCCGTACGAGTGGGACCACGACCAATCAACGGGGTGAGCTCCACCTGGAAAGCCTGGAAGCCTACGAGGCATCACTCGTTCCGAGCTTCGAGCGGGGCGTGCTTCCGGACCTGGCGGGTGATGTGCCCGTTCGAATGCTTCTGCTGGCGCCGTCACCAGAAGCGGCCCCGGACTCCTCGCTCTCCCACATGCTGGGCGTAATGCAGCGCCGACGAGGTGACACAGAGAGCCGATTTTTCGTCGAAGATGGCGAGCTCCAGACGCGAGCCCTGACAGATGCGCTGGAAACTGCCGCAATCACGGCCATACCCATCTTGCTATGTGGAACCGCATTCGCCTTCGTGCATCTGCTCGATGCGATGCAGGCCACCGGGCAGCATGTCGTGCTTCCGGCCAATGCGCGGATCATGGAGACCGGCGGCTTCAAAGGCCGCGCCCGAGCGATGGATCGCAGTGCCCTCTACGACTGGATCACGGACCGGCTCGACGTACCCGATGAGAGGATCGTCAACCAGTACGGGATGACCGAACTCGCGAGCCAGTTCTATGACACCATCCTGTCGCGTCCGGAAGAGCCGCGACGCAAGCGCATCCCACCCTGGGTGCGCGTCCGGATGGTCGATCCGGAGAGCGGGACTGAGGTGGCGAATGGCGAGGTCGGAGTGATCCGGATCGTGGATCTTGCGAACACCGGAAGCATGCTCGCAATCCAGACGGCAGACCTGGGTGCCATGAGGGGCGACGGTTTCGAGGTGCTGGGGCGGGCACAAGGCGCCGAGGCGCGTGGCTGCTCGATCGCCGCAGACGAGATGCTCAGTGCTGCGCGCTCCTGAGATGGAAGCAACCTGGGCACGGCTTCGAGAAGCGGGCCGGGCGTTCCGCGCGCGAAACCAGCAAGCCCGCCTGGAGCCCCTGACTGTGCTCCTGGATGAACTCGCCCAGACGGACTCCGCGCTGCGCCAACGCCTCGCCGACCGGCTCCCCGATGCAACCGGATTTCACCCCTCGACCGTTCGCGCCGGCCTCGATCTGGCACTTTCGGAATGGACGGGTGAGGCCTTGCGTGCGCTCTTCCGGACGGAGCTGGGCGATGGCACCTCAACTCCGGCGGTCGGCTTCAGCTCGACCGCCGTACTGCTCGGTGGCGCCCTTCCGATGCCCAGCGTTCTATCCCTCATCGCTCCGCTGGCGGTCGGGTCTACCGTATTCGCCCGGATCGGACGGCATGATCCGGTGACGGCCGTGTGCATCGGCGAAGCATTGGAACGGATCGATCCGGAACTCGCTGCCTGCCTCGCATTGACCGCAATCTCTCACGACCAGCGAGAAGCCTGGGAAGCGCTGCTTCGCGCGGAGTGCGTCGTCGCCACGGGCTCCGATGAAACTCTCAGCGAAATCGCAGGACGGATCGGTCCCGGAACGCGCTTCGTAGGCTACGGGCATCGGTTGTCCGTCGCGGTGATCGGTGCGGGTTCGGACCCAGCCCGGGTGGCAGATGCACTCGCCATCGATGTCGCGTTGTGGGATCAGCTTGGCTGTTTGTCACCCACCGCTGTCTGGGTCATGGCACCCGACGGGACGGTGCCAGCCGCGCTGGAGACCGAACTCGTGCGTGCGTTCACGGAGATCACCAAACGCGTGCCTCCGGGGAAGACGCCGCCCGAAGCGGCGGCGAAGCTCGCCCAGGAACGAGACGGCGCGGAATTTCGCGGAGCTTCGGATGGCCGCGTGCGGCTGCATACCGGTGATGGCTGGACTCTCGTGATCGAGAATTCTTCCCGGCCACGCCCGGCTCCGCTGCATCGCTTTCTG
Organism: bacterium; assembly: GCA_024226235.1. Taxonomy (GTDB): domain Bacteria; phylum Myxococcota_A; class UBA9160; order UBA9160; family UBA6930. The sequence goes on along the minus strand of JAAELW010000062.1, from coordinate 70,609 downwards.
CGCGTACACCCGGTCCCCGACCTCAGATCGCTGCGGGACAGCCTGGCTCCATTGGCACCCTGGCTCGCGGCCATCGGCCTGGCCGCCCAGCCCGAAGAGCAGGCCCTGCTGGTCGAGGGCCTCCGCACCCTCGCGCCTTCCCGGATCGCGCCGCTCGGGCGAATGCAGGCGCCTCCCCTCGGCTGGCACCACGATGGCCAGGGTGTGTTGTCGCGATTGGTGCGGTTCACCGACATCGAGGTGTGAACTGCGACGGGGCGGGGGCGATTCGGGGCCCTACTGCGAGCGCGCCCAACTAGAACCAAACTGGTCCGGTATTTACAGGACTGATTTGGTCCGATATGTTCCCGGCTCCCCGGAACCAGGCCAGGCACCCCCATGCTCCGCATCAGCAAGCTCACCGACTACGGAATCGTCCTGCTCGTCCACTTCGCTCAACGCACGGGTGGCACGACGCTGACAGCGCGGGAGATGGCAGAAGCCACCGAGCTGCCGCTGCCGGTGGTGAGCAAGATGCTGAAATCCCTGGCGAGTGCGGACTTGCTGGCTTCACAGCGTGGCTCGCGAGGTGGCTACCAGCTGGCGCGCGAGCCGGAGGCTGTGAGCGTCGCGGAGATCATCGAAGCCCTCGAAGGCCCGATCGTGCTGATGGAATGTGTGCCGGACGACGGTGTGTGCGAGCAGGCATCGCATTGCGGGTTGCGCACTCCGTGGCAGCGCATCAACCGCGCCATCCAGACGACGCTCACCCAGGTCAGCCTCGCCGAACTCGCCGCGGACATGCCTCCGCACCACCAATCCACCCTCGCGATCGCATAGGACAGGATCCGGACCCATGTCGGAAACCATCGAAAAGCTCGCAGACCGCGAGTACGAATACGGCTTCGTCACGGACATCGAGGAGGAGCGGATCCCGAAGGGCCTCTCCGAAGAGATCGTCCGGATCATCTCCGCCAAGAAGGACGAGCCGGAGTGGCTCCTGAAATGGCGACTCAAAGCCTTCGAACGCTTTCAACAGATGCGGGAAGACGGTCACTGTCCGGACTGGGCGAAGCTCTCCTACCCGGAGATCGACTTCCAGGACATGTACTACTACGCGGCACCCAAGCCGAAGAAGCAGCTCGAGAGCCTGGACGAAGTCGATCCGGAGCTGCTGGCAACCTACGAGAAACTGGGGATCCCGCTCCAAGAGCAGAAGCGCCTGGCCGGCGTGGCCGTCGACGCGGTCTTCGACAGCGTCTCCGTCGCCACCACCTACAAGGGAGAGCTCGAGAAGCAGGGCATCCTCTTCGGCTCGTTCTCCGAGGCGGTCAAGAATCATCCGGAACTGGTCCGGAAGTACCTGGGCTCGGTGGTCCCGTACTCGGACAATTTCTTCGCCGCGTTGAACTCTGCAGTCTTCAGCGACGGATCCTTCGCCTACATCCCGAAGGGCGTGCGCTGCCCGATGGAGCTCTCGACCTATTTCAGGATCAACGCCCAGGAAACGGGCCAGTTCGAACGCACGTTGATCATCGCCGAAGAGAGTTCCTACGTGAGCTACCTCGAGGGCTGCACAGCACCGATGCGCGATGAAAACCAGCTCCACGCAGCCGTGGTCGAGTTGGTTGCACTGGACGACGCCGAGATCAAGTACTCGACCGTCCAGAACTGGTACCCGGGCGACAAGGACGGGAAAGGCGGCATCTACAACTTCGTGACGAAACGAGGCGCCTGTCGCGGGAAGCGCTCGAAGATTTCCTGGACCCAGGTCGAGACCGGCTCCGCGATCACCTGGAAGTACCCCGGCTGCATCCTGCAGGGCGACGACTCAGTGGGCGAGTTCTACTCGGTTGCATTGACCAACAACCGGCAACAGGCAGATACCGGCACGAAGATGATCCATATCGGGAAGAACACGAAGAGCACGATCATCTCGAAGGGCATTTCGGCGGGACATGGCCAGCAGAGCTACCGCGGCCTGGTACGCATAGGCCCCAAGGCGCATGGTGCGCGCAACTACAGCCAATGCGATTCCCTGCTGCTGGGCGACCAATGCGGCGCACATACCTTTCCCTATCTGGAAGTGAAGAATGCCTCTTCGACGCTGGAACACGAGGCCACCACCTCCAAGATCGGAGAAGATCAGCTCTTCTATTGCCGCCAACGCGGAATTTCGGAGGAGGACGCGATTTCGATGATCGTGAACGGCTTCTGCAAGGAGGTTCTGCGAGAGCTGCCGATGGAGTTTGCCGTTGAGGCCCAGGCATTGCTAGGCGTCTCATTGGAAGGGAGTGTGGGCTAGTGACGATGCTCGAGATCGAGAACCTTCACGCTACGGCGGGCGACGCGGAGATCCTGAAGGGGATCGACCTCACGATCCGGCCCGGCGAAATCCATGCCATCATGGGCCCGAACGGCTCCGGCAAGAGCACCCTGGCCGGTGTTCTCTCGGGTCGAGCGGCCTTCGAAGTCACGAAGGGTTCGATCCTCTACCAGGGGAAGAACCTGCAGGAGCTCGACCCGGAGCAACGCGCGAGAGAGGGGATCTTCCTCGCATTCCAGTACCCGGTCGAGATCCCGGGCGTGACGAACAACTATTTTTTGAAGGCCTCACTCAATGCGATCCGCACGCATCGGGGGGAAGAAGAGCTCGACGCGATGGATTTCCTCTCCGTCGTCAAGGAGAAGATGAAGATCGTCGAGATGCCCAAGGACTTGATGGGCCGCTCGATCAATGAGGGCTTCTCCGGAGGAGAGAAGAAGCGAAACGAAGTGCTCCAGATGCTGCTTCTCGAACCGAAGTTGATGGTTCTCGACGAAACGGATTCGGGCCTCGACATCGACGCGCTGCGCGTGGTCGCAACGGGTGTGAACCATCTGCGAAGCCCGGAACGTTCGATGCTGGTGATCACCCACTACCAGAGGCTCCTCGACTACATCGTGCCGGATGTCGTGCACGTCCTCTCCGAGGGGCGCATCGTTCGCAGCGGGGGCAGGGAGCTGGCGCTCGAGCTCGAAGAGAAGGGCTACGGCTGGATCGAGGAGGCAGGCGCGTGAAGGACGCGCTGCAAAGTGCACAGGCTCGGTTCCTGGCACAGGCGACGGAACGGATTCCGCCGCCTGCGTTCGTGGAGCTGCGACGCGAAGCCACCGCGGCCTTCACCGACCGGGGCCTTCCGACGATGAAGCAGGAAGAGTGGCGCCATACGAACATCGCGCACCTGGCCGGCATCGAATGGGCAGCACTCCACGAACCGCTCGCTCCGCCTCGCAGCGCGATCGAGGACGTCGCGACACCGATCTTCGCCTGTGGGCTCGAAGTCTTCATCGATGGACACCATCACCCCGAACTCCACGGATCGCCTGGTGCGTCAGAGGTCGAAACCCTCGGTTCGACTCCGGCTCCTCCCGCGCTTCTGGGCCGCCTGGCCGATGCCAAGGCCCATCCATTCGTCGCGTTGAATGGCGCCCTCGCCTGCGACGGAGCCCGGGTCCGCGTCCACGGCGACGACCCGCGTGCAGTGCATCTCGTCTTTGCGCAGGGCTCCGAGGACGCGGCGAGCCATCCACGCGTCGTGATCGACGCCGAAAGGGGAAGCCGCGGAACGATCATCCTGGACCATGTCTCGCTCGCCGGCGCTCGCCACTTTGCCAACTCGGTCGTAGAGGTCGAGATCGCAGAGGAAGCATCTCTCGACCTGGTGATCCTCCAGCGCGCCGGAGGCACGAGTTTTCACGTCGGGCATGTGGCGGGCCGTGTCGAGCGGAATGGGCGTCTGCGCACACATACCATCAGTCTGGGCGGCCGCTTCGTACGAAACGACCTGGAAGTCGTGCTGGCGGGTGAGGGCGCAGAGTGCACGATGAACGGTCTGTATCTCGGCCTCGGCGAGGGCTTGATCGACAACCACACCTGGGTGGACCATGCAGTTCCGCATTGCACCAGCCGCGAGCTCTACAAGGGCGTGCTGACCGGGAGTGCCCGCGGCGTCTTCCGCGGCCGCGTCGTCGTTCGGCCGGACGCCCAGAAGAGCGAAGCTACCCAGTCGAATCCGAATCTCCTGCTGTCTGACGGCGCCGAGATCGATACCAAACCCCAGCTCGAGATCTATGCAAACGACGTGAAATGCAGTCACGGTGCGGCCATCGGGCGGCTGGACCCGGAATCCCTCTTCTACCTCCGGAGCCGCGGCATCGGAGAGGACGAAGCCCGCGGGCTTCTGACACGAGGCTTCGCCGCGGAGGTCTTGTCTGCTCTGCCTGAACCGTCGCTCGCGGAAGCGATGAGCGCCGTCTTCCTGGAGAAGCTCGAAGCCACTGGGCAAAGAACATGAGCTTCGACCCCTACGCCGCGCGCAGCGACTTCCCGATTCTCGAGCGAACGAATCGGGGGAAGCCTCTCGTCTACCTGGATACCGCCGCCAGCGCCCAGAAACCCCGCGCGGTGATCGACGCCATCAGCGACTGCTACGAGAACCACTACGCAAACATCCATCGTGGCGTATACGAGTTGTCGGAACGGATCACGCGGATGCACGAGGAGGCCCGCGAGAAGGTGGCCGCATTCCTTGGCGCCGCCGAAAGCCGGGAGATCGTCTTCACCCGAAACGCCACCGAATCGATCAATCTGGTAGCGGCGAGCTGGGGCCGTCAGAACCTGGCGGCGGGCGATGAGGTGGTGATCACGACGCTCGAGCATCACGCCAACATCGTTCCCTGGCAGCTTCTCTGCGAGGAGAAGAACGCGCGCTTGCGGGTCGTGCCGATCAACGACGCCGGCGAACTCGAGATGCATTCCTTCGAGGCCATGCTTTCGGAGCGGACCCGGATCGTCGCGGCCAGCCATGTCTCGAATGCGCTCGGTACGATCAACCCGGTGCGCAAGATCGTCGCGATCGCGCACGAGCGCGGCATCCCGGTGTTACTCGACGGTGCCCAGGCCGTTCCCCGCTTCGGCGTCGACGTCCGAGAACTCGGCTGTGACTTCTATGTCTTTTCGGGCCACAAGCTGTACGGCCCGAGCGGCATGGGCGTCCTCTACGGCCGCGCCGAACTGTTGGAAGCGATGGCCCCGTATCAGAGCGGCGGCGACATGATCGAGACCGTCTCGTTCGAGAAGAGCACCTTCAAATCGGCCCCCTACAAGTTCGAGGCCGGCACTCCGGATATTGCAGGTGCCATCGGCCTCGGGGCGGCGATCGACTACCTCGCAGGCATCGGGCTGGACGCAATCGAGCATCACGAGTTGGAGCTCACGGCGTACGGGAAGGAACTGCTCGAAGCCATCCCCGAAGTGCGCCTGATCGGCACGGCTGCGAAAAAGACAGGTGTCCTCTCATTCGTGGTCGAAGGGATCCATCCCCACGATCTCGGCACGATCCTCGATATGGAGGGCGTTGCGATCCGCGCCGGCCACCACTGCGCCCAACCCCTGATGGAACGCTTCGACGTGCCGGCTACGGCCCGCGCATCATTGGGCCTCTACAACATTCGCGAAGATCTGGACCATCTGATCGCGGGGCTTCACAAAGCGATCGAGATGTTCCGATGATGGACGACCTGCGTGAGCTCTATCAGACCACGATCCTCGACCACAACAAGAAGCCGAGAAATTTCCGCGTCCCGGACGGCCCGAGCCACGAGGCCGACGGCTTCAACCCGCTATGCGGAGACAAGGTGACGGTCTATCTGCAGGTACAGGACGGACGGGTCATCGATGCCAGCTTCCAGGGCTCGGGTTGTGCCATCTCGACGGCTTCGGCCTCGATGATGACGGAAGCCATCAAGGGCGCGCCGGTGAAGGAGGCCCTCTCGCTCTTCGAGTCCTTCCACGATCTGGTGACCGGCCCCGCGATGGACGCTCCGGAAACGGAGGGCGTCGGAAAGCTCGCCGTCTTTGCGGGAGTTCGCGAGTTTCCGATGCGGGTAAAGTGCGCAACGCTCGCCTGGCATACGTTGAAGTCCGCACTCGAAAACGGTGGCGAAACTGCCAAGACCGAATGAGGAGAGCACCCGGTGGCCAAAGCTGAAGAGATCAAGCAACGCGTGATCGAGATGATCCACACGGTCTACGATCCGGAGATTCCGGTCGACATCTACGAACTCGGACTGATCTACGAGGTCGAGTCGGATGATTCCGGTGAGGTCAGGATCGTGATGACGCTTACCTCTCCGATGTGCCCGGTGGCCGAGACCCTGCCTCCCGAGGTGGAGGCGAAGGCTCGGACCGTCGAAGATGTCACCGACGTGATGCTCGACCTGGTCTGGGAGCCGCCTTGGAGCCCGTCAATGATGTCCGATGCGGCCAGGCTCGAACTCGGAATGGAATGAAGCGTGCCCCAGGGCCTGACTCTTCTCCACTGATGAACGAGCAGAACGACGCGATCCACGAGGGCAGCCGGACCGTGGAAATCGCACGGCTCCGCCACGGCAAGAGCGTCGAAGTATCGGTCGATCGGGTGGCCCACGAGGAGCCGCTGGAAATCCAGGTGGACGGCACCTCGTTGGCCGTGGTGATGCGAACCCCCGGGCACGATCTCGAACTCGTATCCGGATTCCTGGTCACCGAGGGGATCGCGTCTTCCAGTCGGGAACTGATCTCGGTGCATCATCAGAGCGGGGGCGACGACGATGCGAACGTAGTTCGCGTGAACCTCGCGGGCGAGAGCCCATTGGATCTCGAATCACTGCGCCGCAGCTTCTTCGCCAACTCGAGCTGTGGCGTGTGTGGAAAGGGCAGCCTCGAGGTCGCGTTGCGCGTGGCCCCACCTCTAGACGATTCCGCTCGCTTCGAGCCGGGCTTCTTCCACAGCTTGCCCGAGCATCTTCGCAAGGCCCAGGTCGTCTTCGAAGAAACCGGCGGCCTGCACGCAGCGGGGCTCTTCGATGCCGAAGGCAAGCTGTTGGTTGCACGAGAGGATGTCGGCCGGCACAACGCGGTGGACAAGACCATCGGATGGGCACTGCGCAAGGACCTCTTGCCACTTACAGGCCACGTTCTGTTGGTGTCGGGACGAGTCTCGTTCGAGATCGTTCAAAAGGCCCTGGCAGCTCGGATTCCGGTGATTGCCGCCCTCTCGGCCCCCACCTCCCTGGCCGTGGATCTGGCGCGGGAGTCCGGGATCCTTCTGGTGGCATTCCTGCGAGAGAACGGGCTCAACGGCTACGGCGCTCGCGAGCGACTGCTCACGAGCTGACCTGGACGAGTTCTGCCCGAGTCTCGGGAAGACCGATCAGGCTACCTGGTGCAGGTGCACGTCCCTCTGCGGGAACGGGATCGAGATACCCTGGGCGTCGAACCGGGTCTTGATCTTTTCGTGGACATCGCAGTGGACGGCCCAGTAATCCCCGGTTGCGACCCAGGGACGAACCACGAAGTTCACGCTCGAATCTGCCAGTTCGGAGACCGCGATGGTCGTTTCGGGCTCTGTGAGGACCCGGTCGTCGGCAGCCAGGATGCTCTCGATCACTTGCCGTGCGTGGGTTATGTCGTCCGCGTATCCGATGCCGAACACCATGTCCACGCGTCGCGTGTCGTACGCGGAGTAATTCGTGATGCTGGCGGCAGTGACCGCGGCATTGCCCACGATCACCTTCTTGTTGTCGGGAGTCTTCAGTACGGTATTGAATACCTGGATCTCTTCGACTGTCCCGCTCACTTCCGCTGCCTCCACGTAGTCGCCCACTTCGAAGGGCTGGAACACGATCAGCAGCACGCCCGATGCAAAATTCGACAGAGAACCCTGGAAGGCCAGACCGATGGCCAGGCCAGCCGCAGCAATCAACGCAGCAAAAGAAGTGGTGTTCACACCCAATCGGCCGAGAGCGGAGATCACCACCATCGCCATCAACGCCACATGGGTGAGGCTTGCAGCAAAGCGGACCAACGTGGGCTCCGCGCCGGCGCGCCGCATCCCGCGACGTAGCAGAAACTGGGCGAGCTTCGCCCCGAACCAGCCCAGCACCAGGATCGCAGCTGCCGCGATCAGATCCGGTGTCCAGGCGAGCGCGGCTTCGCGGACCGTCTCGAACATTTCGTTCATGCTTTCTCCTCCTTCATCGGGTGGCTGCAGGCAAAGGTCGGGTGGGCGGCCTACCGCCAGGATCGTCTCGCGACCAGAGCCCGGTGGGCGGCCAGGCGCTGCTCACTTCGAAACGGGAAGATGAGCACGACACCGGCCGCGAAGCCACCGATATGGGCCCAGAATGCGACGCCACCCCCCTCACTGCTCAGCGACGGAAGACCACCCACGATCTGGAGCAGGAACCAGTAGCCGAGCATCGCCCATGCGGGCACGACGATCCGGTCCACATAGAAGCCGAGGACCAGGAGCATGTGAACACCCGCTTTCGGATACAGCACAGCGTAGGCTCCCATCACACCACCGATTGCACCGGAGGCGCCCACCATCGGAATCGCACTGTCGGGATTGCTCGCCATCTGGGCCGCGACCGCTGCCAGACCGCATAGCAAGTAGAATATGACGAAACGTCCGCGGCCCATCGAATCCTCGACGTTGTCGCCGAACAGCCACAGGAACCACATGTTCCCGAGCAAGTGGAACCAGCCTCCATGCAGGAACATCGAGCTGAAGACCGTGATCCAGCTCGGCTGCGCATCGATTCGGCAGACGAGGCCCGGCCCGAGGGGAATCTCGGTACCGGGCACCAGATTGCCGAGCAGTTCGCCGGGAATCGCACCGAGTTCACAGATCGAGCGCACCAGGGCTGGTTCCGCTCCAAAACCCTGAATCAGCACCCAGGCAGCGACATTGGCTCCGATCAGAGCCACCGTGGCAGCGGAGGCGAAGAGGGTCGGATTGTCGTCACGCAGGGGGAACAAGACCGTTGAATCCTAGCGGGTGGTGGTGGCTCAGGGGGCGGCACGATCCGTGCGGAGCCACCCGGCGATCGGGACCGGCTTTCGGGCCAACCGCGAGGCACGGCGCTCGTGGTATGGTCCCAGGGTGTCCGCTGCCCCCCTGTTCGTCACCGGCGCCAACGGCCACCTGGGCCGGGATCTGATTCGCGCCGTTGGCGATGCGCGACCCGTCCGGGCGGCCGTGCGTTCGCAACGCGCTGCCTCAACGCTGTCTGAGCTGCCCGACTCGCTTCGCCCTGACGTGCACATCCTCGACTACGCAGATGAATCCGCGCTGGTAGCCGCAGGCGAGGGCTGCAGCACATGGGTCCATCTGGTCGGCATCCTGAAAGAGGGTCGAGCGGCACGCTACGAGGATGCCCATGAGCGAACCTGCGAAGTGCTCGCCCGAGCCGCAGAGAAGGCCGGCGCGGCGAGAATCGTCTACATGAGCATTCTCGGCGCGGATCCGGCTTCCCGGAACCGCTGCCTCGCTTCGAAGGCCCGTGCCGAAGCCATCCTCACTTCGGGCCCGACGCCAGCGACGACCCTGCGGGTGCCCATGGTGCTCGGCCCGGATGAGATCGCGGCCGGTGCTCTGCGAGGACAAGCGTGCGCCCCGATCACTTTCTTGACTCGGGGCGGCGCGAGCCGAGAGCAGCCGATCGATGCCCGCGATGTCGTAACGGCCATCCAGCGAGCGGCTGACGAAGACGACAGCTCGAACGGAGGCCTCGATCTTGCGGGCCCCGAATCCCTTTCCCACCGCGAACTCGTCGCACGAGTAGCGGCGATCCTCGGGAAGAGCCCGCGGATCGTACCCCTCCCAGCGGCGCTTCTGCTTGGAATCGCGGGAATCTTCGAACTCTTGTCCGCTGCACCCCCACTCACCCGAGCGATGCTCGGTGTGTTGGAGCACGATGACGACATCGACCCCGGGCCCGCCTGCCGGCGTCTCGGCATGGAACTGACCCCCTTGAGTGACACCCTCCAGCATACGTTCGCTGCCACCGCCCAGAAGGAATCTCGATGACCGATCCCTCGCACGAAGGTCCGGAGACCGCAGAACCCAAAAAGAAGGGATGGGGGCAGCATCTGCTCCCCTGGGCGATCACGATCGCCTGCTTCGGCTACCTCTACTCCCGGATTGCAGGAGAGGCCGGACGCAAGGGCCTGTCTGCCAGCGGCTACCTGGCGGAGATCTTCGCTTCCGTCGACTGGATCGCCTGGCTCGCGCTGATGGTGCCCTACTCGTTCTTCTACTTCCTGGTCGACACCCTGATCTTGTGGCGCGTGCTCGCCTGGTTCAATACCCGGGTGCCGTATCGCGATCTGTTTCCGGTGCGCGCCAGCACCTACATCATCTCGATCATGAACGAGCAGGTCGGCAAAGGCGCGATCGCCCTCTATCTGAACCGACGCGACGGCGTCCCCGCGTGGCAGGTGGGCGGGTGCATGCTGTTCATCATGTTCTGCGAGTTCTACTACCTGCTCACCTGGGCGCTGGTGGGCAGCACGGTCTCCTGGGATCGCGTGCCCGAGATCTTCCATGGAATCCCGATCGTCGCGATGGCCGCAGGTGTGGTCTTCGTGCTGGTGGTCTACCTGTTTCGGAGCGAACGCGCTTCGAACCTCGCCATTCGGCAACGCCAGATCTTCACCGCGTTCCGTCAGGCCGACTGGTGGCACTACCTGACCGTGATCGTGCTTCGCTCTCCAGCGCTGCTCGCCGCGGTATGGGTCTACTCCCGGGCCGCGGCACTCTTCGGTGTCGAGATCGGCACGATCGAAATGCTGGGCGTCCTGCCCGTGATCTTCTTCGGAACGCTGATCCCGGGTCCATTCAGAGCCGCAGCCGTGACGCTCTGGCCCACCCTCTTTCCCGGCAATGAGGGCCAGATGACCGCTTTCGGCTTCGTACAACACAACTTCTTCGTGCTCTTCAACGCTGCCATCGGCCTGCTCTTCCTCCGCCGCGCCAACCGCGAGCTCTTTGGAAGATAGTGGGGGCGCTCCCACGAACTCGATCGCCGGCAGGAGTTCGCCTGTCGAAGATGGGATCATGGGCCAGCGAACGACACGGGCTCGAGCATGGGCAGCATCTCGAGGCGCACACCGTCGCGCAGGGCCATGGCTGACAGGGCATCGAGAGCGATCGCAGGGTCGTCGAATATCCAGGTCGGGAAGGCGCGTTCGCTACCGAAGGGCAGGGTGAAATCGTCGTGGTGGATGGGGCGCACGATCTTTGCTCCACTCGCTACGACTACCTCATTCCAGTAGCGCTCGATGTAGCCGGGCTCGCCTTCCTCCAGAGTGGAGAGCCCACCGATCCCCAGATAGACGGCGTCGGCGTGCACATCGTCGAGAGCCCCCGGAACGAAGCCCGCACTCCCATGGACGAGCACTGCACCTGCGGACTCGTGCTCTACGTGGACCGAGAAGCTGCCCCCTTCGAGATAGTGCGAAACGGGGGCCGGCATCGCGAGTGGTGAGTCGAGAGAGCCGGGGAACGGTGGCCCGCCCTCCGCAATGGGTCCATGCTTCGACTCGTAGAGTGTGACTGTGAACGGTGGGTAGACGTATGCCCGACCCGGCGTCGCGACGATTGCATTCCGGAGTTCGAGACCATCGGCGATCGCCTTCGTCGTGCTCGAGCCAAGCACGACACCGCCCGTCTGGGCGGCGACCACCGGTGAATCCAGAGCGTGGTCGTAGTGGGAGTGGATCGGAACTACCGCACTCACCCGGGCGAGGCCGATACGCTCGAGGGCCGTGCGCACCACATTCGGATCCGACTCGACCGGACGATCGAAGAGAACTGCGAGCTTCCCGGGTCGGGTGAAGAATCCATCCGTCATGACCGCCTCGTCGCGATCACGAAAGGCCAGTGAAGCACAACCGAGAAATGTCGCCGTGACTTCGGCGCCGGGAGCGGCCACACCGTATCGTTCGGCATAGCGAGCGAGAGGGGGGCCCGTGAAACAGCCCGGGAGGAGGAAACAGAGCATGGCGAGTGCCCAATGCCTCATGTTCGAACCTTCGAGCCGATGCAAGATCTGATCGTTCGACGCCCAGTAGACATGACGAGTGCCTCCGAAGACCTAGGAAGGGCTGGGGTTGCGGACGAGTGCCAAGAAGCGGTCACCCATCGAAACGAGCGTCGTCACGATCAGAGCCCAACCGATCGCGACGACCCAGGAGCCAGGCGGCCAGCCGAGGCCAAACCCGTCCCGAACGACGGGAATGCCGAGCAGCACGAAATAGGCAATGCCGTTCCATCGTCCGAGCAGACTCGCTCGTAGCGGGCGGCCTGCCAGAGCCCGGGAATCGGCTGCATACTGGACGAATGCAGCCACCACCAAGGCCGGAAGCCAGATCGAAACCTCGCCGCGCCAGGCGACGGCCAGAAGCCCGGCTGAAACGAAGATCGCATCCGTCGCGTGGTCGAAGATGCCGCCCATGGGCGAGGCTTCCCCGTAGCGACGGGCCACTCGGCCGTCGAGCAGATCGGTAGCGACGGCCATCCAGAAGAGTGCGTGGGCGAGGCCCGTTTGACCCTGGCAGATCGCGAGCACCAGGGGCGGGGCGGCCGCCAGACGCAGCACCGTCAGGACATTGGCCCTCGTACGCCATCGGGCCGGTGCGGAAGGTGCCGGGCTCGCCATCGCCGCTCAGGGTAGCGGAGGCTACGATCCGCCCGCTGATGACCCGTTTTCAGCCACTTCGATGTTTCCTGTTTGGAATCGCAATCGGCATATCGTCACTGGTTTCGTGTGCATGCGACCAGACACCCGACGATCCGGCCACCGCACTGGTACGCAAGGGGCGAACCCACTTCGAATCCGTCTGCACGGCTTGCCACGCTCGAGACCCACGGCAACCGGGCCCCGTGGGCCCGGAAATCGCCGGCTCCTCCCTCGAGTTGCTACGGGCAAAGGTGCTGCACAACGAGTACCCGCCGGGCTACCTGCCAAAGCGCAGCACCCAGGCGATGATCCCCCTGCCATACCTCGAGGCTGAACTCCCAGCCATCGAAGCCTACCTGGCAACCTTCGAGCAGTAGCTGGAACCGGGGACGCTCTTTCCAACCCCTAGCTGTTGAGCACCGCTCCGATGATGTAGAGCACTGCGGTCGCTGCAACTCCCGTGTGGATCGTGCCGGAAACGCTACCGAGGTACTTCTGGCGGGATTGATCGGTTCCGATCAGGCAGTTCAGCTCGAGCAATCCGATCGCCGCCAGTGCGACGATCCAGTAGAGGATGTCGTTCTCGCCTTGATGGAGTCCGTTCAGGTGCCTGGCCGACCCCATGAAGAAGAGCATCGGGATCGAGAACATCGTATTCGTGCGCGAGGCCAGGCCAGCGCGAGCGGCACGAGCGGCCGCTGTGGGGATCGGATCGCCACCGGCCGCGACCTGCTCGGCAGACTTGATCACTACCTGCTGGGCCGGCCAGATCACCAGCCAGACGTTGGCCCACATGATCGTACCCATCAGGCCGCCGGTGAGGATCTTCGTGATGAGCGGTGTTCCGAGATCCATCTCGCGCATGCCGATGTACATCAGCACGAGCATCCATCCCGAAACGAATGTGAGCATGGCGCCCCAGCGGAACCACCACAACGCGTCGGGTACGAGCCCGCGGGTCATCGCGCTCTTGGCTTCAGCGCCGAGATCACTGCCAAAGAACGGAGTCTGGATGAAGTTGAAATAGTAGAGGATGCCGATCCAGGTGATCCCAGCGAGGAAATGGATCCATCGGATCAGGAACTCCCATCCCTCACTCGTCGTGATGATTTCCATGGCGGTCCTCCAGACAATTGGGCAATCGCAGCGCGCTCCATTCTATCGCCGGGTCCTCTCCGGTCGAGCGCCTTCAGTGCGTACGAGGCGGCCGCGGAATCCGGTCGGCAATTTGTCCCCAGCCCAGCTCGTTGCACAGGGCCTCGAACGCGCCAGCCGGTGCGCCTCCCCAGGTGAGATCTCCGAGATCAGATCGGACGCCCGGTACCTTGCGTACCACCGTCGCCAGCTCTCGAACCTGGAGGGCCTGTTCGCGGTGTGCGCCGATCTCCCGGGCCAGACGCGCGGCACCCCGGACGGCCACACCTTCCCAGCCTGCCAGCTGGTCCGGAATCTGATCGATGCGGCCGAACGCGGTGAGTGCGATGGCTGCGCTCTTCTTCCCGTAGCCGGGCACACCGGGCAGGTCGTCCACCGCATCTCCCACCAGCGCGAGGTAGTCGGGGATCTGCGCGGGATCGACACCGAACTTCTCGCGAACCCCATCAGCGTCGAGGGTTCGACTCCGTTGTAGATCGTGCAGGCGAACGCGACCATCCTCGGTGACGAGCTGGGAGAGATCCTTGTCCGAACTCACCACATCTACCCTGCAGCCCTCGGCCGACAGGCCGTCGACCAGCGTCGCGATGACATCGTCCGCTTCATAGCCAGCGGCCTCGAATACCGGCAGACCGAGGGCTCGTGCTACCTGCTTGCAGATCTCGAACTGGGGCACGAGATCTTCCGGAACCGCATCCGCCCGCGATGCCTTGTAACCCGGAAATACATCATTGCGAAATGACTTCATTCCGTAGTCGAAACAGCATACGAGATGAGTGGGCCGTCGCTCCGAAAGAAACCGGAGCAATGTACTCGCGAAGCCATACGCCGCCTGGGTCGGCGTCCCGTCAGGCGCGAGGATTTCCGGGATCGAGTAGTAGGCCCGAAAGATGTAGACGTGCCCGTCGACGAGATGAACGCACATGGCCTGTCCGACATCTTAACAAATGGAACCGGCCCCTTGCTTAACACTTTGTGGCGCTTGTTGGTTGGTGTTTGGTTCAGCGGCGCTCTTCGAGGATGGCGTTGAGGACGATGTCGGCGGCTTTGTGGACGTCGATGTCGCGCTTCTCGGCGCCGCGACGGCGGAAGAGTTCGACCTTGCCATCCGCCAGGCCGCGGGGGCCGACCGTCAGGCGATAGGGGATCCCGATGAGCTCGGCATCCTTGAATTTCACACCGGGGCGCTCTTTCCTGTCGTCGAGGATGGCGTCGATGCCATCGCCGATGAGGCTCTCGTAGATGCGCAGACCCGCCTCGGCGCTCTCGACGTCCTTCGGATTGACGATCGTGACGACTACCTCGTAGGGCGCGACGCTGACAGGCCAGATGATGCCATTCTCGTCGTTCCAACTCTCGACGATGCCCGCCATCGCCCGCCCGACACCGATTCCGTAGGAGCCCATGATGATGGGCGCACTCTTCCCATCTTCGACCTGCACGTCGGCGCCGAGGGCTTCGGAGTATTTCGTCCCGAGCTTGAAGATGTGGCCGACCTCGGCGGTCTTGCGCACCGCAAGCGCGGCCTCACACATCGGGCAGGCCTCACCTTCGCTGACCTCGCGCAGATCCATCCATTCAGTCACCTGGATGTCCCGCTCGAGGGACACGCCGCGCAGGTGGAACCCGTCCTGGTTGGCGCCCGTGACCATGTTCGTCCGGCCTTGCAGCGCGGGATCAGCGATGACGCGCACACCCTCCACACCCACAGCGCCGAGGCTTCCGGCGGACGCGCCGAGTGTCTCGCGGATCTCGTCGGCACCCGCTGGCCGCAGGGATTCGGCGGCGGTGCCATCAATCAGTTTCTGCTCGACCAGTGCATGATCGCCACGCAAGAGCAGCAAGGTCGGAGCGTCGTCCGTCATGTAGACGAGAGTCTTGATCTGCCGATCTGCGTCCGCTCCGCCGTCGAATGCCGCAAGCTCCTCGATCGTACGCACATCGGGCGTAGCGAACTTCTCGGGTGCGGCGGGTCCGGCTTCATCATCAGCGGACTCGAGCAGTGAAGTCGCCTTCTCGACATTCGCGGCATAGCCACATGCCGCACAGGATACGATCCAGTCTTCTCCGGCCGGTGTCTCGATCATGAACTCGATCGATTCGTTTCCGCCCATCGCGCCAGAAGAAGCCTCGACGGCCAACACGTCGAGCCCCAGACGCTCGAAGATCCGCCGGTAGGCTTCGAAGTGCTGCTGGAATGCCTTGTCGAGGCCTTCGGGGGTCACATCCAGCGAGTAGGAATCCTTCATCATGAACTCGCGTACGCGCATCAAACCCGATTTTGGACGTTCCTCGTCGCGGAATTTCGTCTGGAACTGGAACCATACCTGCGGGAGTTCCTTGTAGGAACGCAGCTCGCGGGCAATCCAGGCGAAAATTTCTTCGTGGGTGAAGCCCAGGCAAGCCGAGGCGCCGTGGCGATCTTCGAGCTTGAACATCACGTCCACGCCCCAACGCCCAGATTTCTCGAGAATCTCCCGAGGAAGCAGCGCGGGCAGAGAGAACTCTTGTCCGCCGATCTTCGTCATCTCCTCCCGGATGATCTGCTCGATCTTGTCGTGTACACGCGTACCGAGCGGCAGCAGGGAGTAGATGCCCGCCATCAGCTGGCGAGCGAACCCCCCGCGCACGAGCAGGCGATGACTCGCCGCCTCGGCATCGGCGGGATCGTCACGAAGGGTCGGAATGAACGCCTGGCTCCAGCGCAATGGCCACTCCTGGATCGGGGAGTGCCGGAAGCTACCCGCCCAGCGGCGTCCCCGCCTCTTTCGTGAGACGTTCGAACGCATCCGAGAGCTGCTCCATGACCGGCCTCGCAGCGCCGCCGATCTCTCTCCCGTCGAGCGAACCCACCGGCACGATGCGTGCCCCGCTACCGGTCAGGAACACCTCGCTCGCCGCGAACAGATCGAAACGTCCGATACTGCGCTGCTCGGCCGGAAGGCCCTCCTCCGCAGCCAACTCGAGGAGGCTCCGACGGGTGATCCCTTCGAGGGCACCATCGGTCGCAGGAGGCGTGAGTAGCGTCCCCTCCCGCACCGCGAAGAGGTTGGCAACCGAGGCCTCGGCGATATGTCCTGCGGCGTTCAGCATGAGCGCCTCGTCGGCGCCGCATTGACGGGCCTCCAGCTTGGCCATCGCGTTGTTCAGGTAGTTCAGGCTCTTGACCCGCGGGTCGAGGACATCCGCCGGCGGCCGCCGCCAACTCGATGTGATGAGAGAAATACCAGCACGCATCTTCTCCTCCGGGTAGATCCGCACTTCATCTGCGATGCATACCAATCTCGCGCGGGGACAGGTCGTCGGATCCACCCCGAGCGATCCCTCACCGCGAGAGACGATCAACCGCAGGTAGGCTTCGTCGCGATCGAAGGCCCGGGCAGTCTCGAGAGCGGCCTTGCGTGCGCCCCCGATCCCACCGGGGATTTCCAACTTCAAAGCTCGTGCTGCTGTGGCGAGCCTGGTCAGATGATCCTCGAGCCGGAAGAGTTTCCGGTGATAGACGCGCATCCCTTCGAATATTCCGTCGCCATACAGGAAACCGTGGTCGGTGACCGGGATGCGTGCCAACTCTTCTTCTACGATGCCGCCGTCCAGCCAGACCTTCATGCTTCCACCTCCCGAAGCATCCGTGTTCCTGCGAGCCGCTCCTCGATACGCGCTGCAGCCCGACGCAATCGACGCACGAGAGGCAAGACGCCGAGTCGTTCGATCTGCTCGGATGCCGCCGCAACAGCCAGGGCTCCCTCCAATTGCTCGCGGCGCCATAGCGGAACCGCCACCACAGACATCCCTGGAATCCACTCACCACGGTTCTCCGCCCAACCCCGAAGCCGCGCGCGTCGGATCTCGATCTCGAGAGCGGTATGACTCGTGGCGGTACGCTCGGTGAATGCTTCCAACTCGCTTTCGCCAAGCGCGACGGCATCTGGCGCGAGAGCCAGCACGAGCTTGCCAATCGCAGTGGCGTGAACCGGAATCGCCTCACCGATACGTGGCGCAGCGCGCAGGAAGCCCGCGCCCTGCGCCTGATCGAGGACCAGGATGCGCCCCGCTCGCGGGCCTGCAAGAAACACGGTCTCACCCAACTCGACGGCGGCAGCCTGGAGTTCGGGGCGAGCCGCTGCAACGACGGGATCCTGCTCGAGATGCGCGAGACCCAGTGCAACCAGTGCGGGACCCGTCCGGTAGCAGCGCCGCTCGTCCTGCTCGACCAGTCCGCGTCGCGTCAGGGACACGAGTAGACGATGGGTGCTCGACTTGCCCAGCCCGAGGGCCTTGGAGAGCGTGGTCACGCCTTGGGGCGTCGAAGTGGCACCCAACTGCAATAGAAGATCGACTGCGTGGTCGACCGTGGAGAGCGAATTCATCTCAATCCTGCTATTTCTACGACCAATATTCCATTATATGGAATACTGATCCACTTGTTGGAACAATTGTATTCGAACCCTGCATCTGCGTCAATCCTTTCGCGTCTGATACCCCTCGGCTAGGATCGAGGGACCGGCGCTGCGCTCCTCCCCCGGGCAGGCAACCGTGTCCCCCCCGGACCCACCAACCATTCGAGGCGTACGTGGCGGACTTTGAGCGCATCGAGACCCAATCCGAACTCGAGGCGCTGGCTCAGGACTTGCTGAAGCAGAAGGTCGTCGCCTTCGACACCGAAGCCGACAGCTTCTACCACTACTTCGACAAGACTTGCCTCGTGCAGGTCGCGACGAAGAAGCGGATCGTACTGATCGACCCGCTCGCGCTGGGCGGACCAGCCGAACTCCAACCCCTTGGACCGGTGATGGCCTCGCCAGACATCCGCAAGATCTTCCACGCGGCGGAGTACGACTTGTTCGTCCTCAAGCGCGACTGCGGCTTCGTCTTCGCGAACCTGTTCGACACGATGATCAGCGCGCAGTTGCTCGGCTACCCGGCCATCGGCCTGTCTGCATTGATCGAGCGCCATTTCGGCATCAAGCTGCCGAAGGATGAGCAGCGCTCGGACTGGTCGGCTCGTCCCCTCCGTGACAGTCAGCTGACCTACGCCGCTGCGGACGTGACCCACTTGATCCAGGTCACCAAGCTGCTCGAGAAGGAGCTCAAGAAGGCCGGCCGCCTCGATTGGGCGACCGAGGAATTCGAGGCCCTGACCCAACGCCAGTGGCCCGACCGCGAGTTCGATCGACTTGGGTACTTGCGCATCAAGGGCGCGCGTGCGCTCGATCCCAAGTCCCTCTCGGTGCTGCGCGAACTGTTCCTGGTGCGCGACAAACGCGCGAGGGAGATCGATCGGCCGCCTTTCAAAGTCCTCGGCAATCGTGCATTGCTGGAGATCGCCGAGTGCAAGCCGATGACCGAGGTCGCGCTAAGCAAGGTGAAGGGTGTGACCGACCTCATCCTGCGTCGCTTTGGCGAGAAGATCCTCGATGCGGTGGCTCGCGGCGCCGAGAAGAACCACGGCCCGGTTCCGAAGAAGGCCGCAACCAACGGTCCGCCCAGGCGACGAATGGACCGCGCCACCGAGAAACGGGTGGCCGTACTGAAGCGCTGGCGCACCGGCCGTGCCAAGGATCTCGAGATGGATCCTGGGGTGCTCTGCCCGAACGCCACCCTCGAGAACATCGCCTGGACGGAACCCAAGGAGGCCACGGATCTGGAAGGCCTGCCTGGCGTGAAGATGTGGTTCGCGCGCAACTTCGGCAGCGAGATCGTCGAGGCTCTCGACGGAGAGTAGCTGGCGCGTGCTTTCCGGATTTCCGATTCCGAAGGAGCCTCCCAAAGGAAAAGGCCCTCCGGAACTTCCGGAGGGCCTTCGTGTCAACTTGGGGCCGAGGTATCTCTGAGTCGGACGGGGTGCCATCTGGGGGAAAGCGCCTTAGTGACTCAGTTGCTCCTCAACTCGGGTTTCGAAGGTCTGCGCGCCCGATGAGACCGTTCGATTCCCATTCCAAGTTGGCTCCACGTATTGGTGTATTTCACGTTGCGTGCCAACTTGTTGGGGTCCGAGCGGACGGTCCGTAACTATTTGGATTATATGGGAATTTTGCCTAGAACCCCATTTGACCAAAGGCGGGTTCGGACGCGACCATGCATCACTGGGATGCACCCAATGAACCCCGGATATCCGCAAATGGGGAAAAACGGGCGCTGGGGCAAGGGGTTGCACCGATCATGCGACCTGCAACCCGAATTTGCGGTGCAGCCGTTGGCTGCACTCCTTCTTCCCCGGCCGTCAGGCGTTATCCTGCCGCTTCGTGCATGCCGAGCGACGAAAGAGATTCCTGGAAGCCATGGGGGATGGCGCGATCGCGATCATCCAGGGTGCAAAGCGGGTCTC
This sequence comes from bacterium, assembly GCA_024226235.1. GTDB lineage: Bacteria > Myxococcota_A > UBA9160 > UBA9160 > UBA6930. The sequence continues at coordinate 50,598 of JAAELW010000062.1, read as the reverse complement.
GCGCTCGAATGACACGGACTACCCGTTCCGCCAGAGCAGTGATTTCTGGTACCTGACGGGTTTCGATCACCCTCACGCGGTGGCAGTCCTGCGCACCGACGGCGGTCCGGTCTATTCACTGTTCGTCGAACCCCGGGATCCGGAGATGGAAACCTGGAATGGTTTCCGGCCCGGCGTCGAGCTGGCGATCAGCGAGTACGCCGCAGACGAAGCGCATCCGATCAAGGCGTTCCACGACAAGCTCCCCGAACTGGTTGCCGGTGCGAGACGCGTCTTCCACGTACTCGGTATCGATACGGCCCTCGATGAGAAGCTCTTCCAGATCCTGCACGAGATGCGCTTGCGCTCCCGCCACGGCGTCAACCCGCCCGACGACATCGTCGATCCGCGAAGCGCGCTTCACGAAATGCGGCTCCACAAGGATGCGGACGAGCTCGAGCTCATGCGGCGTGCAGCGGACATCAGCCGTGAGGCCCACCGGGAGGCGGCGCGGCTGGCCCACGCTGGACGCAACGAGTATGAGCTGGAGGCCGTGCTCGACTACACCTTCCGGCGCCGTGGAAGCTCGGGGCCTGCCTACAGCAGCATCGTCGGCGGCGGTGCCAACGCAACCATCCTTCACTATGTCGCGAACGATCGTCCGCTGGCCGACGGCCAGTTGCTGCTGATCGACGCGGGCTGCGAGCTCGAAGGCTACGCCTCCGACGTGACCCGCACCTATCCGATTGGCGGCACCTTCGGCGGGCCACATCGAGATGTCTATGACGTCGTGCTCGAGGCGCAACTGATCGGCCTCGAGGCATCCAAGCCCGGCACATGCCTCGACGAGATCCACAAGGCGACCGTGCGCAGGCTCACCGTCGGGATGGTCGAACTCGGCTTGCTGGAAGGCGACGTAGACGCACGCATCGAGGACGAGAGCTTCCGGCGCTACTACATGCACGGCACCAGCCACTGGCTTGGCCTCGATGTGCATGACGTGGGGAACTACACAGTGGATGGCGGTTCGCGGGCGCTCGTTCCGGGCATGGTCTTCAGCGTGGAGCCCGGCATCTACATCCCCGACGACGACATGCAGGCGCCCGAGACCCTGAGGGGCATCGGCGTCCGCATCGAAGACAACGTAGTCGTGACCCGGGATGGTCACGAGAATTTGACTGTCGCAATTCCCAAGAGCCCCCCGGAAATCGAAGCTTGGGTCCGCGATGGCACCCCCAGCTGACCAGGAGAAAGAATGCCCGATATCGAATCCCTGCTGAAAGAGACGCGCGTTTTCAAGCCGGCGAAGGAATTCTCCCGCCAGGCCAACTGGAACAAGAAGACGACTGCGGAGTACCGCAAACTGGGCGACAAGAACCCGGAGCGGTTCTGGGCCAAGATGGCCAAGGAGAACGTCAGCTGGTTCGCGCCCTGGAAGAAGACGCTCCAATGGAAGCCACCGTTCGCGAAGTGGTTCGTCGGCGGAAAGCTCAATGTCTCCTACAACTGCCTCGACCGTCATATCGAGGGTGAGAACGCCTGGCGACGGAACAAGGCCGCGATCATCTGGGAGGGGGAGCCTGGGGATTCGCGAACGCTCACCTACGGCGAACTGCATCGGGAAGTCTGCAAATTCGCGAACGTGTTGAAGGGGCTCGGTGTGAAGAAGGGCGAGCGGGTCGCCCTCTACATGCCGATGGTTCCGGAGTTGGCGATCGCGATGTTGGCCTGCACGAGGATTGGCGCGCCCCATTCGATCGTATTCGGCGGTTTCTCGGCGGAAGCGCTACGAGACCGGATCAACGACGCCGGCGCCAAGGTGGTGATCACCTCGGATGGTGGTTTCCGACGCGGCGCACCTTTCGAGTTGAAGCCCGCGGTGGACGAGGCCTGCGAAGGTGCCGATTGCGTCGATCATGTGGTGGTGGTGAAGCGCACCGGTGAAGAGACGGCCATGAAGGCGGGCCGTGACCAATGGTGGCATGAACTCATGGAGGGTGCTTCGGCGAATTGCAAGCCGGCAAGGCTCGACGCAGAACACCCGCTCTTCATCCTCTACACGAGTGGAACCACCGGAAGCCCCAAGGGCATCCTGCATACGACGGGTGGCTACCTCACCCACGTGACGACCACCGCCAAGGCGATCTTCGACCTGAAGGAAACCGACACCTATTGGTGTACTGCCGATATCGGTTGGATCACTGGCCATTCCTATGTGGTGTACGGCATCCTCGCCAACGGGGCGACGACATTCATGTACGAGGGAGTGCCGACGCACCCGGGGCCCGATCGTTTCTGGGAGATGATCGATCGCTGGAAGGTGACGATCTTCTATACGGCGCCTACCGCCATTCGCACATTCATCCGTCTGGGCGATGAACATCCGAAGCGACACGACCTGTCTTCTTTGCGGTTGTTGGGAAGTGTCGGAGAGCCCATCAACCCGGAAGCCTGGATGTGGTACCACCGGGTGATCGGGAACAAGCGATGTCCGATCGTCGATACCTGGTGGCAGACCGAAACGGGCGGAATCATGATCACGCCGCTACCCGGTGCGGTGGATACGAAGCCCGGCTCGGGAACACTTGCGTTCCCGGGCATTCACGCGACGATCCTCGATGAAGAAGGGAAGGAGGTGGCTGCGCCCAACGGGGGTTTGCTCGCCATCACGCGCCCGTGGCCCGGAATGCTGCGCGGCATCTGGGGGGATCCCAAGCGCTACCGCGAGACGTATTGGAGCAAGTGGAAGGACATCTATTTCCCAAGCGACGGCGCGCACAAGGACAAGAGCTCCTACTTCTGGATCATGGGCAGGATCGATGACGTGATGAACATCTCGGGCCATCGAATCGGCACGATGGAGGTGGAAAGCGCCATCGTCAGCCATGCGGATGTAGCCGAAGCCGCTGTCGTCGGACGACCCGACGAGATCACGGGTACGGCGATCGTCGCGTTCGTCACGCCGAAGAGCGGAGTGGATGCAGGCTCTGCGCTGGCGGACAAGGTACGCAAGCAGGTGACCCGCGAAATTGGCGCAATCGCCAAGCCCAAGGAAATCCGCTTCACGGACGCCCTGCCGAAGACCCGTTCCGGAAAGATCATGCGCCGGCTTCTGCGAGACATTGCAGCCGGAAAGGAAGGTATCGGAGACACCTCGACGCTCGAGGATTTCAGTGTGCTGGCGAAGATCCGCGAGTCCGACGAAGACTAGACCTCAAACAAGCGAATGCCGGAGCCCCGGCATTCGCTCGCTCGAGAGCTAGCGCGGGAACGTCGTTGCCTACTCGTACAGGATGCCCTTGGACGCGGCCTGCTTCTTCACGGCGTCGAACACTGTCGCGTCGAAGCCATCGGCTCGGCCGCTGGCGCGCTGGCGTTCGGTCTCGGCACGAATCCAGCGATCGCGCTTGACCGTGATGTCGTTGATCTCCTTCTGAACCCGCTCCCGCTCCTCCAGCTTCTGTTGAACGAATAGGCCCTGCTCTTCGGGTGACATCGGCTTCATCGCCGCGGGCAATTCAGCCGTGTCGACGGAATCGATGTCGAGACCGTCCTTGAAGGCATCGACCAGATCGCTCATCCCGGACATTGCACGCTTGCCAGTCTTTGCAAGATAGGAAAGACGCGAGGCGACTACTGTCGGGTCGGCATCGATCGAGTTCTTCAGCTTCTCCTCCATCATGTCTCGCTCATCGGCCTTGCCGTAGGTGAGGACGGTAGAGGCCAGCGCCCGATTCAGATGGTTCAGCTCTTCGTCCATCGGGGTAGCCAGCGCCACCATTCCACCATCTTGAGCGATTGCCGCAAACTGGCCCAGGCCGATCGCAGCGATTTCGCGCCAGATCGGCGTGGTCGTCGGGTCGCCACCACACTGCACGGTGTTGATGACGATGCCCTTGGTCTTGGCAAGACGCACGGTCGCAGCGTATTGGACATCCTGGGGATAGTCGGTGTGCGGAGGCGCATCGCCCACCAGGAAGACCACCCGGTAGACATCGTCGGCTTCGCTCCAGGAGAGATCGTTCACGGCTTCGCGCAATGCCTGATTCACCGATTCCGGAGTATCACCCCCACCCTGGGCACGAAAGGCCTGCAGGTGGGAATAGATTCCGTCAATGTCGTCTGTCAGATCGAAGCGCCTGGTCACGTACGCATCGCCGCGGTCGCGGTAACCGATCAGTGCGATCCGAACACCGGCACCTTGCTTCGAACCAGCCATCTTATTGGCGATCGACCAGATCTTCTGTTTCGCTCCTTCGATCAGGCCGGACATCGAACCGGTGGTATCGAGCACGAAGGCAACTTCGATGCGCGCATCGGGAGACGACACGGAATGGGGCGCAGCAACCGGCCTAACCACATCCTCGGACGGAAAAGAGCGAGCATGGGCAACTGCGAGCGTCGCCAGAGCCAGTACCGCCACCAGCCCAAGCTGGCGAACAAGGATGAAACGGGATTTGGATTCGTTCATGGGGATTTCCTCGAGTGGGATTGAGACTCAATTCTCACCATCGAGCCTACGACCCACTCCCCCATCCCGCTGTAAACCCCCTGTAAATCCTGTTGCGAAAGGGCTGTTAAGAAAGGGGCCGGATTGGTGGGGTGTTAGACGGTGAGTTGCTGGTTCGGGTCGTGGGGGTTTGTGGAGCGTTGACCCAGGTGCCAGGCATTGCCGCTGCGGCGGGTGAGGACGATGCGAGCGCCGATCTCGGGTTGGCCTGCTGCGGGAGCCTGGCTTGTCAGCTGGCGAACGATCTCGCAGATCACTCCCTTGTGCAGAATGGCGATGGCGGTATGGCCGTGGTTCGAAGCGATCCGCTCGAGAGCTCGACCGATGCGGGCCTGGAAATCGCTTCGCAGCTCTCCCCCCGGATACTCGAAGCCGGCTGCGCCCGCCTGCCAATCCTCGAACAGGACCGGGTCCTGGGCCTGGATCTCAGCTCGGGTGAGCCCTTCCCAGCGCCCGAAGTGGATTTCCCGCAGGTCTGCTTCGATCCGGATGTGGGCGCCGCGGCTGACGATCGCGGCTCCGGCCCACGAGCGCTTGAGCGTACTCGCGACGAAGAGGTCGGCGGGTTCATTGCGGAGTTCGCCAGCCACCCGACCCATCTGGGCCCGGCCCTCTACGGAGAGCCCGACGTCGGTACTGCCGTGGTAGCGGATACTCGATTCGCCGTCGGTCTCACCGTGGCGGACCAGGATCAAGCGGCGAATGGGCATGGTGTCTCCTCGCAGGAAAGGGGCGGAGGATCGCGGCCGGCCTCGCCCGCGTCAATCTGGCCGCAGCCCGACTCTTGCCATTCCGGGTGGTAGACTCGGCCGTCATGACGGGTCGAGCCTGGGGTGTGATCGCGATGCTCGCCCTCGCGATCGTGACGGGGACGAGCATCTGGCTGCGCTGCGAGGGCGTTCCGCCGGAAATCCGTGCCCCGGATCAGATCGTGATCGGCCGTGCAGGGCTCGAAATCAACGTTGGGGCAAAAGACCCTCGTTCAGGTATCAAGGAGCTGGAGGTCCGGCTTCGGCATGCTGGCGGCGATGCTGCGGTGTTTCATCAAAGCTACCCGGGGAGCCTGCCTACTGGCGCCATCACCAAGCCCGGTGTTCCCGACGTCGTAGCGAAGCTCGACCCGAAGGCGCTCGGCCTGACCGAGGGAGAAGCCTTCCTGATCATCGAGGCGACCGACTGGTCGTGGGCTGCGCTGTTCTCTGGCAACACCAGCGTGCTCGAAGTTCCAGTCCGCATCGATCTGAAGGCACCGCGCGTTTCGGTGGATACCGGCCTCACCTACGTGAAACGCGCCGGAAGCGCCTCCGTCGTCTACAGGGTGACCGAAGAGGCACCCCGCGATGGCGTCCTGGTGGGTGAGGCGTTCTTCAAGGGCCATCCCCTGCCCGGCGACACGGACGGACGGCGCATTGCCATCTTCGCGATACCGCGAGATGCACCAGCCAATGTGCCGATCCGCGTGGTCGCGGAGGATGCTGCCGGCAATCGGGGAACCGGTTCCTGGGCGACACGGCTCCAGGAACGCGGCTTCAACGAAGACACGATCCCTCTTGGACAGGGCTTCCTGACCGGCAAGGTGCCCGAATTGGCCGATGCCCTGGGCCTCGATGCGTCAGACCCGGTCGCCGTATTCCAGCACATCAACCGCGAGGTCCGCGCTGCCAACGAGGCGGAGATTCGCCGAATCGTGGCACGGGGCACTTCGGAACTCGCATTCGAGGGCCGGTTCCTGCAGATGCGGGGCTCGAAGGTCACCAGCCGCTTCGCCGAGCACCGATCGTACATCGTCGATGGAAAGAAGGTCTCCGAGGCAATCCACTATGGCTACGATCTGGCGTCCACCGCCGGCGCCGGAATCGAAGCCGCGAACGCAGGCCGGGTGCTATTTGCGGACGCACTTGGCATCTACGGCAACTGCGTGATCCTCGATCACGGCCTCGGCGTCACATCGCTCTACGGCCATCTCTCGCGCATCGACGTCGGACCGGGCGATCAGGTCACCCGCGGCCAGACCCTCGGAACCTCCGGCGCAACAGGCCTGGCTGGAGGCGACCACCTGCACTTCGCAATCCTGGTGGGCGACACCTACGTCGACCCGAAGGAGTGGTGGGACGCAAAGTGGGTAAGGGAGCACATCGAGGCCCGACTCGAACCCAGGCCATGAAGGCAGTGCAGACGACGGGCTCCGCCACCATCCGGGTCCGGGCGCTCGCGGTAGAGCCTTGACCGCGAGGAGCATGCGCGGCGCGTTGCTGCGGTGGTATGACCGGGAGGCACGAGACCTCCCCTGGCGCCGGACTCGGGATCCCTACGAAATCTGGATTTCCGAAACGATGCTCCAACAGACCCGGGTCGACACGGTCATCCCGTACTACGAGCGCTTCCTGGAGCGCTTTCCCACGGTCGAATCACTCGCCGATGCTGACGCGGACGATCTGATGGAGCATTGGGCGGGCCTCGGCTACTACCGGCGCGCGCGCAACCTTCGAGCGGCTGCGCGACAGATCGTCGAGCACCACCACGGCGATCTGCCCGACGAGGTCGACGGTCTTCTCTCGCTTCCTGGAGTGGGTCGCTATACGGCGGGTGCCGTGGCATCCATCGCCTTCGACCGTCCCGCACCGATCGTCGATGGAAACGTGGCCCGTGTATTCGCGCGTTTCTTCGGAATCCGGCAGGACATCCTGGCTGCCTCGGTGCAGGCACGGCTCTGGCAGGAAGCCGAAACTCTAGCCCGCGGGCGTAGGCCGGGGGACCTCAACCAGGCGGTGATGGAGCTCGGCGCCACGATCTGCACTCCGCGAGCTCCGGAGTGCGCCCGTTGTCCACTGGAGCGGCGCTGCAATGCTCACGAAGCTGGAGATGCCGCGGCCCTGCCCTTCAAGGCCGCAAGAAAGGCTCCGAAGCGCGTGGCGGCCGTCGCGGCCCGCATCACGAGAAATGGGCGCCACCTGGCGGCCCGCCGCCCGCCTGGTGGCTTGCTAGGCGGTCTGTGGGAGCTCCCAGGCGGAGAACTCGTGTCCGGCGAAACGCCGGAAGCTGCCATCAGCAGGAACCTCCGCGAACGGCTCGGACTGACGGCAAAGAGTTGCAAAACGCTGGGCTCCGTCGAACAAGTCTTCACCCATCGCCACCTCGAACTTCACGTGTTGCGCGTCGAGACAGCCGGTGGGCGGGTTCGACGTCGCGAATACGACGCCCATCGCTGGCTCTCGGAACGCGGATTGAATGCCCTTCCGCTCTCGAGGATCGCCCAGAAGGCGATCGCTCTCGGAAGATGAGCTTCGACATCGAGCGCCGCGGCGAGCGCCTGCAGGGCCTCGCGGAGGGAATCGATCCGGCGCACCGCGATCGACTTGCCCGGGGCGAGGTTCCGATCGACTCGGAGCTCGATCTTCACGGGCTAAGCAAGCGGGACGCCGGCCCCCTGGTACGCGCAGCCCTCGAAGAGGCCTATCAGCAGGGTGATCGCTGCCTGCTGGTGATCCACGGCCGTGGGCACGGCTCCGAACTCGGACCCGTTCTGCGGGAGGCGCTGCCGGAATGGCTTACGGCTCCTCCAGCGGGGCGCCGTGTGATGGCATTCGCCACCGCTCTGCCCCGTGATGGTGGCCAGGGGGCCTGCTACGTATTGCTGCGACGCCGAAGAAGCAGGTAGCTATCTTCGAAAGCGCACCATGAGCAGCACGACCGGCCAACTCTTTCGCATCTCCACCTTCGGAGAGTCCCACGGCGGCGCCGTGGGCGTGGTCGTGGACGGCTGTCCGCCGCGGTTGGAGATCTCCGAACAGGAGATCCAGCAGGCGCTCGACCGGCGCAAGCCGGGCCAGAGCCGCTTCACCACACCGCGGCAGGAAGAAGACCGGGTCGAGATCGTATCCGGCGTATTCGAAGGTCGGACACTCGGAACCCCGATCGCGATGATCGTGCGCAACGAAGACGCACGACCTTCTTCCTACGAGGAAATGAAGGACGTCTACCGTCCCTCCCATGCGGACTACACCTACGAAGCCAAGTTCGGCATCCGCAACTGGCAGGGCGGCGGCCGAGCCAGCGCACGCGAAACGATCGGCCGCGTTGCCGCCGGTGCGCTCGCGAGCAAGCTCCTTCATGAACAATCCGACATCGATGTGGTCGGATGGGTCCAGCAGGTTCACGACGTGGAGGCAAAGGTGGATGCAAGCGGGGTCAGCCTGGCCGATGTCGAGGCCAGCCTCGTTCGCTGTCCGGATGCCGTCGCATCCGCGGAATTCGAGAAACGGATCGACGCCGCACGGGAGCGAGGCGATTCACTGGGTGGTGTGGTCGAGTGCGTGGCGCGCGGTGTTCCGGCTGGGCTAGGCGAGCCTGTCTTCGACAAGCTCGAAGCCGACCTCGCAAAGGGCATGATGTCCCTGCCCGCCTCCAAGGGCTTCGAGATCGGCAGTGGCTTCGGCGGGACCCGGCTTTCCGGAAGTGAGCACAACGACCCGTTCGTCCCAGGAATGGACGGCCGCCCACATACGACGACGAATCGCTCTGGTGGAATACAGGGCGGCATCAGCAACGGGGAGCCGATCACGCTGCGCGTCGCATTCAAACCGACGGCCACGATCGCCATCGAACAAGACACGGTCGATCGCGAGGGCCACGCCACAAAGCTCTCTGCCAAGGGGCGCCATGACCCTTGTGTGCTGCCCCGCGCGGTGCCGCTGGTCGAGGCCATGGTCTACCTCGTCCTCGCCGATCATTGGCTGCGCCAGCGAGCCCAGAACCCGGGCTGAGCTTCCGGTGGTCCCGCCTACGGAAGCAGCACGAAGCCGGTAAAGAAGCTCGCCACCGCGGTTCCGACCGCGGCCAGCGCAATCACCGCGTGCTGGTCGACTGCTCGACTTCGTCCCGTCTCGAGCCTCCGGCCCAGGATCCCGGTCGCCAGGAAGAGCAGCAGGGCCGCGGTGCTGACGAAGCCATGGGCAGTGGTGAAGACGTCCCAGCCGCGAAGCCAGAAGGCAGAAGCCAGGCCAGCCGAGTAGCCGACGGTGACCATCGCCGTGGCGGACTTCGCGCGCCAAATGTGGCGATGCCTCTCGCCCTTCGGCCGCCGGACACCCGTCCGCCTCGCACTACGCAGGCGCAAGCCACTGCGGAGCGCCCAACCCGCACACAGGATCGAAACGATCATCCACAACGGATGCGCGTGAGCGAGCCAGAAAAGGAGCGGGTCCTGGCCCGTCGGATCGGTGGCGCCGCCCAGCTACTCGACCTTGTGGACGGCGTCGTCCGGCAGCCGGCTGAGAAGTGAATCGAGGGCCTTTTGAAGGTAGCCCGCATCGCGGGATTCGAGGGTCAGCAACACGTGAAAGGCCTCTTCGCCGATCTTCGGATAGGAACCGAGCATCAACTCGGGGAATTCACCAAGGAGTTCGTGAAGCGACTCCGCGATGTCGCTCTCCCGCCTACGCACGTAGACCCTCTTCAACAGGAAGGGGACTCCGCGGAAGCGATCTCGGATCGACATGAACTTCTTGCAGAGGAGTTCGGGGATCCCCGGAAAGACGTGCACATTCTCCACGACCACCACGGGAAACCAGAGGTCGCCAGCGTCGATCAGCTGGGCGCCGTCGGGAATCATCGCCATCTTCACCTGGCTCTCGTTGGCCGGTCCGTTCTGGACCCGCTCCATGCGCGCGACGATCGACTCGTTGCGTACCACCTTTCGACCGAATGCAGCGGCCACGCCGTCCATGGTGAGATCGTCATGGGTCGGGCCGATACCACCGGAGGTGAACACGAAATCATAGGCGTCGCTTAGCGTGCGAACCTCGCGTGCGATCAGGTCGACATCATCGGGAATGGTGAGGATCCGATCGACATCCACACCGAGCCGACGGAGCTCCCGACACAGGAACGGAGAGTTCGAATCGGTGACTTTTCCGGAGAGGATCTCGTTGCCGATGATCAGGATTCCGGCACTCGGCATACAGAGCAGGATATCGGATCGGCGGACACCCTGCCGCGTGGGTATGCTTGCGGGGATGCAGCACGGAGCACGACTGTGGCGCAGGCGGACCCTTGATCCTGGCATGCCTCATCCGGGTGGAGGGCCCGTCGAGGTGACGGGATCCCATTGGTAGGTGGTATGCGAGGCATCGTGCTGATCGATCACGGGAGCCGGGAGCCGTCCGCGAATGCCCAGCTGGATATGTTGGCCGAGGAGATCGCAACTCGGCTTCCAGACCGTGTCGTTCGCGCAGCGCACATGCAACTTGCGGAGCCGACACTTGCCGATGCGATCGATGCGCTCGTGGCGGCAGGTGCCCGCGAAATCGCGATCCATCCGTTCTTCGTGGCCCCGGGCCGCCATGTGCGCGAAGACATCCCACGTCTCGTGGCAGAGGCCCAGGCCAAGCACTCGAGCATCGAGATTCACCTGACCGAACCCCTCGGCCTTCACCCCTCGGTGATCGACGCCGTCCTCGACCGGTTGGATCAGACGTAGAGGCTGAGATCGCTCGCGAAGGGAACAAGCCCGAGTTTGAGAGCGAGCTTGCGAGACCCGCGATTCTCCCAGGCCGTACTGTAGAGCGGAATGCGACCGAGGCGGCGCACTTCGCGTGCCCAGGCAAGCACGAGGGGCCCGGCCAGGCCGGACCCGCGACGATCGGCCGCGGTTTCGACACCTGCCTCCACCGCGCCAGCCGGTGCGGTTTCAACACCTGCCTCCGCCGCGCCAGCCGGTGCGGTTTCCGTCGACGCATAGCATGCAGAAACGATGCGGCCTCGCTCGATGGCCACCACGCACGGCTCGCGCCCCCGCCAGCCTTCTGAGAGCTGCGGGAAGGGCTCCACCAGCCGTTCGAGACTGTCTCCGGAAAGCCAGACGCCATTCCCAGGATCGGGCGGCAGCGTCTCGGGAAAGCGAAAAGCCGGCCCGTGCCAGACCCGCCGGACGGGCGCCCACGCTTCCAATCTTTCCCGGATTGCCGGCAATCGCTCGGGCCTGGCCTCGAGATCTTCAGTCGTGCGCTCGGCCGAAGCGAGGCGGGCGAGTTCACGCACCAGTCCGTCCGGAAGATCGTTCCGGATCCGCCAGAGATTGCCATGGCGGGTGCGACCGAAGAAGAAGGCAGGTGCGGCCGGGTCTCCGCCTGGCACACCATTCCAGGAACTGAGCCGGCCCATCTCATCGTGGACACAGAGCGTACGGATCTGGAGGTCGAGCCAGTCCAGGTCCGTCGCAAGATTGCCCTCAGCCGTGGCGACGCTCGTGGACTACCCAGTTGGCATTGGCACCGAGGGAGCCGCTGGCGGTGAAGACTGCGACACAGAAGGCCAACAGGCCGTAGAAATCTGCACTCTGAAGCATGTCTGGAAACTGGGCGCCGCGATACACATCGACGGCAAAAGCGGTGATCAAGCCAAGCGGCAGCCCTCTGCCGAGGAATCCATAGCGGATGAGGAACTGCATCTTTCCTGCCTCCCGCACCGTCGCCCATTCCTCCGCCTTGAATCTCCTCATGCAGTAAGAATGGCGCGGACCTGTCCGGGTGTCATCCTGGACGGGTGCCTCGGGTCTCGACGTTCTGGTTCTTCTATATGTCGGGGCTGGGGCTGATCTTCCCGTTCCAGGCCCTCTACTTCCGCGAAAACATGGGCCTGACCGGTCTACAGGTCGGCCTGGTGCTGGCGATGCGGCCGCTGATGGGGATGCTCTGCCAGCCCATCTGGGCCCAGTTGGCCGATCGCACCGGTTCGCGACGGGCGATCCTGGTAGCCCTTACGCTTGGCAACGCGTGCGCCTACGCACTTCTGCCTCAGGCCGACTCGTTCACGGTGCTGCTGCTGGCGATGGCGGGAGTCTCGCTGTTCGGAACCTCGATCATGCCGATCGGCAATGCAGTCAGCCTGGCGGCGATCGGCGAACGAGCAGCTGAACGCTTCGGACGGGTACGCGCGTTCGGGACGCTCGGATATCTGCTGCTGGTCATCGGCTTCCCATTCGTGCTCGACCTCTGGCAGCAAGATCGGCAGGTCACCACCGTACCAGGTGGCCCCTCGGAGCCCGGGCTCGAGATCATCTTCCTGGGAGCGGCAGCCCTGACACTCGTGTCCAGCGTTGCGGCCAGGCGGATGCCGGAAACGCCAGCGATGCGTGCCCGGGCACAGCGCGGCGATCTGCGTGCCCTGCTCTCCCACGGCCCCTACCGGCGCTTGCTCGTATTCGCGTTCCTGGCATTCCTCGCTTTGCAGGGCCCGATCCTGATGTTCCCAGTCTTCATCCGCGCTCATGGAGGAGACATCGACACGCTTTCGCAGATGTGGATCCCGATGCTGCTGGTCGAGATTCCGCTCGTCTGGGTATCGGGCGACATCCTTCGCCGCCTCGGTCCGCGTTTCCTGGTCGCAATGGGGGTGGCGGCCGATGGGTTTCGCTGGTTGATGTGTTCGCTGGTGGACGACCTGCTCTGGATCTTCGCGCTGCAGCTACTCCACGGTGTGGTGATTGCTGGGCTCACGATCGGAACCGCTCTCTACGCGGAGACGATCGTGCCAGAACGACTTCGCGCCACGGCCCAGGGCGTACTCGCGATGTTCGGCTACAGCCTGGCCGGAGTGCTCTCGAGCGTGGCCCTGGGCGCAGCCATGGATGCCTTCGGCCCGAACATCCCCTATCGCGCGAGCGGCTTGTTTGCGCTGGTGCTTGCCGCGTCGGTGCCCTGGCTGTTGAAAGAAGGCGAACGCGTTCGCTAAGACCTCGTCCGGCACGATCTTCGAGCCCTCCAGCATGGGATTGCTCCAGCAGCAGATCGAAGTGATCGTTGTTTTGGCAGCTGAGTGACTTGTAGTCATCAAATTTGACAAATTGGGTATAATTCGTACAATTCGTTCATGTCTCAGCCTACCCCGGTGGTGGCCCCTCCGAAGATCGATCGGGCCGCACGGACTCGCCGGCGGATCCTCGAAGCCGCCAGCCAGTGCTTCAGCTCGGCCGGTTACGCGAAGACCACGGTCGAGGCGATCGCCGCCCGAGCCGCTGTCTCCAAGGGCATCGTCTACCACCACTTCAGCGGAAAGGAGCAGATCCTCGAGCGCGTGCTGGGACTGACCCTCGCCGAGTGGTCGGAGGTCTCGCGCCTCGACGAAGTGCTGGCCCGCGAAGCCGGCGTCCTGCCGGCCATCGCCGACGTCCAGCGAAAGGCCCTGGCCTTCGCCCGCGACAACCCGATGGCCCGCTCCATGCTGCAGATCGACCACCAGGTCCTGCTGACGGTCGCCGGAAGCCGCGAGGTCCGGGAATCCATCGAACTCCACCGCAAGTACCTGGTCGAGGCGCTGCGACTCGGAATCGAGACGGGTGAGCTGCGATCCAGCATCGATCCGGTACGCGCCGCGGACATCCTGCACGTCCATTCGATGGGGCTGATCGACCAGCTGCTCGACCCGAACGGGATCGATGTGACGGATGAGTTGGTCGACTGCGGTCTCGACATCCTATTTCACGGCATGGCCGCCAGCGCTCATGGCCAGACCGACGGAGCTCCTCGATGAACAAGCTGAAGCGGAATGCGATCACCCATGGCCTGGGCCTGGCCCTGTTGGCCGGAGTGGTCGGAACCACCGCGGGTGCAGAAGAGGATGCCCCTCGCCGAGTCACCCTGGAGCGGGTGCGAAGCGACCGGCTGCACGCGACGATCGCCGCATCCGGCTCGATCGAAGCCCGGCGCATCACTGCAATCGGATCCGAAGTGAACGGCCGCGTTACGCGGGTGTACGTCGATGTGGGCGATGCAGTAGAGGAAGGCGCACCGCTATTCCAGATCGATCCGGAACCCTACGAAATGGCACTCGCGGAGGCCCGCGCCGGGCTCGCTCTATGCAGAGCCGAAAGTCGGAATGCAGATGCCGAGGCCGATCGCATCGCCAAGCTGGTCGAGTTGAATGCAGCCTCCCGACAGCGTTACGACAAGATTCGGACCCAGGCGGAAGTCGCCCGCGCCCGCGTCCGCCAGGGCCAGGCCGGCCTCGACCGGGCAAAACGCAACCTCGACCGCACACTGATCACCGCACCCTATTCGGCCAGCATCGTCGAACGAAGCGCTCATGAGGGAAGCATGTCGATCGGAGCGCCGGTACTCATGCTGCAGGAAAGTGGCGCTCTCGAGTTCATCGTGGACGTGCCGGAGGCCGCTCCGGCACCCGTCCGTGCCGGCGATTCGGTGAGGCTCTTCGCGGAAGGCCTCGCCGATCCCATCGAGAGCCGTGTCGATCGGGTAACCGCCCGGGTCGATCCCCAGACACGCACCTATCAAGTGCGCGGCGCGGTGCTCGATCCTTCCGGACTGGTGAAGGCCGGCTCCTACGTCCGCGCCGAGCTGCACACCCGCCGCCCCGAAACGCGGCCGGTCATCCATCGCTCCTCGGTCCTGACACGTGACGGACGCACCTATGTGATGCGCGTCGACGCCGGAGTCGTCCGGAAGGTCCCAGTGCGCATAGGCATCCGGACAGAATCGGATGTGGAGATCCTCCACGGCGCTTCCGTAGGCGATCTGGTGGTGGGTGGCCGCGACGCCTCGAACATCTCAGAGGGCGTCCGCATCCGATTGCGTGAGCCGGTCCAGGCTGCCCGAAATGTGACGGGGCCGTGAACCTCTCGGAGGTTTCCATCCGCCGACCTGTCTTCGCGGCGATGCTCATCCTGGGCCTGGTCGTGATCGGCCTGATCTCGATGTCGCGTCTGGAGATGAAGCTCGACCCGAATATCGACTTTCCGTTCTTGTCCGTGATGACCGAGCTGCGCGGAGCGTCGCCCGAAACCGTGGAGCGGGAAGTCACGGACGTCATCGAAGAAGCCATCAACCAGATCGATGGCATCGAGGAGATGAGCTCCACTTCGTCTCAGGGGCTCTCCCGGGTGTTCGTGCAATTCGAACTCGGCTCCGACGTGAATGTGAAGGCTCAGGAGGTGCGCGACAAGGTCGCATTGGCGCGGGCGCAACTTCCACTGGATATCGAAAATCCGATGGTCGAAAAGTGGGACCTGGATTCGATGTCCTTCATGACCCTGGTGCTCGGCGGGCCAGTCGACATCCGTGAGATCTCGAACATCGCCGAACATGGAGTCAAGGAGCGACTGGAACGGATCGGCGGTGTCGGCGCGGTGAACATCGAGGGTTCCCGTGAGCGCGAAGTGCGTATCTGGCTCGATCCGTTGCGCCTGACCGGCTATGGGCTCGCGATCGAGGACGTATCCAGCACACTTCGACGAGAGAATGCAGAGCTGGCCAGTGGCAGGATCGAAGGAGCGACCCGGGAGTGGTCCGTCACCACCCAGGGCAAGGCGCGCAGCGTCGAGGAGTTCGGCGAGATCATCGTCGCCGAGCGCGGCGGACGGCTGGTGCATCTGCGCGATGTCGCTGTCGTCGAGGACGGGATGGCCGAGGCCCGAAGTGTCGTCCAACTGAACGGGCAGCCGGGCGTCGCGATCGAGATCCAACAGCAGAGTGGATCCGACCTCGTCGCTGCCGCGCGGGAAATCCGGCACGAGGTCACGCTCATTCGCGACGAGATCCCAGATAGCGTGCAGCTCGAAATCGTACGGGACTACGCGAAGATCATCGAAAACCAGGTGACATCGGTCCTATTCGACATGGTCCTGGCCTCGAGCCTGGTCGTGGTCGTGGTGCTGCTCTTCCTCCGGAACTTCCGCTCGACCTTCATTTCTGCTTTGGCCATTCCGGCGAGCATCATAGCGGCCTTCACTTTCCTGCTGTTGGCCGATCTCTCGATGAACAACATGACATTGATGGCGCTATCTCTCGCCATCGGGCTCGTGATCGATGACGCCATCGTGGTACTCGAAAGCATCTTCCGAAAAGTGGAAGGTGGAATGCGCCCCTTCGATGCCGCGCTGACAGGTACCCGGGAGGTCACACTGGCTGTGACTTCCACCACCCTGGCTGTCTGCGGTGTCTTCGTGCCGATCTTCTTCATGACCAGCACGATGGGGCGCTATTTCTACGAGTTCGGAGTGACCGTGGTCGTGGCCGTCTGCGTCTCTACGCTCGTCGCGTTCACTCTGACACCCATGCTCGCGAGCCGCATGCTCAGCAAGGACATGACAAAGGAAGGCGGAGTCTTCCGTTTCTTCGAGTCTGCCCTCAGGGGCCTCGAAAACGGCTACCGGCGAATCCTCGAACGGTCTCTCGCTCACCGGGCCGTGGCGGTCGTTGCTACTTGCCTGGTCGTTGGCGCGGGCTGCGGAGTGATGACGACCTTGCCGTTCAACTTCTACACCCTTGGCGACATGGATGAAGCATTCGTCCGGGTCAAGCTTCCGGTCGGAACTCCCCTTTCTGTC
Organism: bacterium; assembly: GCA_024226235.1. Classification (GTDB taxonomy): domain Bacteria; phylum Myxococcota_A; class UBA9160; order UBA9160; family UBA6930. The sequence goes on along the minus strand of JAAELW010000062.1, from coordinate 33,769 downwards.
ACCGAGCAGATGCTCCAGCGCATGGATCGAGCGATCCGGCAACATCCAGAAGTCCTCAATTCCCTTGCCATTGCGGGTGACTCCCAGAAACACGAACCCCACCTCTCCGGCATCCAGGTCTACCTGACGAAGAAGCAGGAGCGCACGAAGGACGTCGATCAGATCTTCGAAGAACTGCGTGTGATCGCGGCGGAAGCTGCGCCATCCGCACTTCAGCTGAGTGTCGGACATCCGGAGTTCAAGGGCGATGGCGACCGTTCCGAGATCGAGTACGCCATTCAGGGACCGGACATGGCCAAACTGGAGGAGTTCTCTGGTCGACTGCTCCAGCTCCTGGACGATGACCCGCGTTTCGTTGACGTTCAGGGCTCCTTCGAGTCCGGGCGACCCCAGATCACCCTTGATGTAGATCGGGGCCGCGCCGCTGATCTCGGTGTTTCGGCCGTGCAGCTCGGCCAAACGCTTCGAACCTTGTTGGCGGGTGAGAAAGTGGGCTCCTTCGAGGACGGTGGCAACCGGTATGACGTGCGCGTGCAGGTGCTTCCGGAATACCGGGACGATCCCTCGAAGCTCGACCTGATTCGCGTGCGGTCACTCCGTGGCGAGCTCGTGCCTCTGGCGGGCGCTGCCAACTTGCGAATGGAAGAAGGGGCCGTCGAAGTGCTGCGCAGCGGACGCAAACGGAAGATCGAAGTTCGCGCCAACACGAGCACGACAGCTTCATTGGGCGAAGGCATGGCCGTGGTCGAGGAGTGGGCCACCGATCTGGGCATCGAACGCCCCTATTCGTTGAAGCGCGACGGACAGGCCGACTCGATGGCCAAGGCTCTTCGCGACATCGTCTTTGGAATGGGGTTGGCGATGCTCTCGATCTACATGATCCTTGCCTCGCTCTTCAACTCGCTGACCCAACCATTGGTGATCATGCTATCCGCGCCACTTTCGTTCATCGGCGGAGTCCTGGCCCTGAAGATCGGCGGGCTGTCGTTCGACATCATGAGCGCGATGGGACTGCTCGTACTCATGGGCCTGGTGATGAAGAACGGAATCCTGGTGGTCGACTACACCAACCAACTGCGCAGCGAAGGCATCCCGAAACGCGAAGCCATCCTTCGGGCGGGTCCTGTGCGCATGCGGCCCGTCCTGATGACCTCCCTCGCGCTGATCTGCGGCCTGCTGCCGATGGCACTCACGAACGCGCAAGGTGCGGAATTCAGGGCTCCGATGGCCGTGATCGTGATCGGCGGCCTGGCGACCTCGACTCTACTCACCCTCGTCGTGGTACCCGTCTTCTACAGCCTGATGGATAGCGCGACGACACGCGCGGACAGGCTGGTCCGACGCATGCGCGGCCTGCCTGTGCGCGCCGCAACCGCACCTGTGGCAGGCGGCCGCTGAGCTTGGAGAAGCTCGCTTACGTCCTCTGGAAACGCGCCGGCGAGACAGACCGAACCTTCGCCGAACGGCTGCTCGCCGAAACAGCACCCGAGCTGCTCGCGTCGGGCGCGCGCTTCCTGAAGATCTCCGTCGTGGATGACGAAGTCGCTCCGGGTGCGGCCCTGCGCATCGGCCAGATGGATCCGCCGAAAGCCGGCCTCGCGACTTTCTGGCTGGACCAGGCACAAGAGCGAGGGCCTCTGGAAAAACTGCTCGGAGAAACCTGCGATCGTCTGGCCGGCTACCTGGTGGTGGAATCGCGCCCGCTCGTTCCGGTGAACGAATTCAGCCGACCGGGGGAGCGGACGCCAGGCTTCCATCTCGTCAGCTGCATCACCCGCAAGTCCGGCATGGGCCACGGAGCGTTCATCGAATACTGGCACCAGCGGTTTCGGGATGTCGCCATCGAAACCCAGAGCACGTTCGACTACATACGCAACGAAATCATCCGCCCCCTGACGGAAGGCGCACCCGCCTGGGACGCCCTCGTCGAAGAGGGCTTCCCGACCGGCGCCCTCACCGACCCACACGTCTTCTACGACTCGTTAGGCAACGACCTCGAGCTCCAGGCCCGTCAGGCACGAATGTTCGAACACGTCCAGCAATTCCTCGATCTCGGCAAGATCGAGGTGCACCCGATGAGCGAGTACGCATTCGAGCGGCGCCTCACGTGTTAGCGTCCACCTGAACCGGGTGAGATTTGCCCGCATCCGTTGGAGACCGCCATGAAGACCATCGCCATCACCGGGTCTGCGTCGGGCATCGGAGCCGCCCTCAGCGAACGGCTGGTCGAAGCCGGGCATCGCGTCATCGGTATCGACGTACAACAAGCCGAGATCGTCGCCGACCTCGCCACTCCAAGTGGGCGTTCCGACGCCATCGCGCAGATCCGCGACCTGTCAGGTGGGGTGCTCGACGGGCTGGTGCCCTGCGCCGGCCTCTCCGGATTGCCCGACCGCCCGGGCAGCCTGATCACCAGCCTGAACTACTTCGGCACGATCGACCTGCTCACGGGCTTGCGCGAAGACCTGGCCCGGTCCGAGGCTCCCGCTGCCGTGGTATTGAGCTCCAACTCCACGACAACCGTGCCACCCGGCATGGTATCGAAGGCCCTGGTCGATTCTTGCCTGAATGGCGACGAAGGGGCCGCACGCGAACTCGGCGACCAGGTGGGATCCATCGCCGCCTACCCCGCAACGAAGACCGCATTGGCGCACTGGGTGCGGCGAAGCGCACCGACTCCGGAATGGATAGGCGAGGGCATCAACCTGAACGCCGTTGCACCGGGCAAGACCCTGACCGCGATGGTCGCTGAAGGCCGTGCCGATCCGGTGATCGGCCCCCACATGGATGCCTTCCCGCTGCCGATCGGGCGAGATGGGCAACCCGAAGAAATTGCCGCTCTGCTTGCCTTCCTGCTCGGGCCCGAGGCCCGCTTCTTCGTGGGCTCGGTGATCTTCTGTGATGGGGGCACGGACGCCCTCACCCGTCCCGACGATTGGCCGTCTCCACAGTAGCTCCCCTTCGATCACCAGAGCTCGGCACTCTTGTGCCGAATCCGTGGGTCGGTCGAACTTCCTGTCCGCTGCCAGCGGATGATTCAAGGGACCTTGGAGTCCAGCCGATATGGAGCGGGGGGGGAACAATGCATCGGAATCAGGGGAACCGTCTGCAGCATCCGGTGGGAACCCTGTCTCCGACAGGCGTACTCGATGTCGGCTTGCGCTGCCCCCACTCGTGCGTGTTCTGTTACTACAGCCACTTCGACGGGCACCAGGACCCGTTCCACGCGCTTCGCACGCTGCCCTTCCGCCCGTTGGAGGAGTGTACGGGGCTGGCCGACGATTTCAGGGGTTGGGGCATCTCCCATTGTGATGTGACGGGCGGCGAACCTAGCCTGCACCCGCAGATCCTCGAGTTGATCCGGCACATCGAACATGTGGTCGACATCCGCGCCCGGATGATCACGCTCGGTCAATTCACGATGCGCCCGCACAAACCGAGCGGACGAGAGCGCCTCGTCGACGCGCTGCTCGATGCCGGCTTGACGGATTTCCTCTTCTCGTTTCATGCCGCCAGCGACACTCTGTTCAAGCAACTCACCAAGGGCTCCCTGGCCCAGGTGAAGGCGACCATGGAGTATCTCGACGCTTGCGACTTCTCCTACACCTCCAATACGGTGGTGCAGCAATACAACGCCAGCGAGCTTCCGGAAATCGCCCGCTACCTGGCCCGGCGGAATCTCCGCTTCCACAATTTCATCGTGATGAAGCTCGAGTGGGGATGGCGCAACGGACCCGACCACGGCGTGGATCACAAGGCCCGATACGACGAGATCGCACCTTCCCTGAGCGAAGCGGTAAAGATCCTGGAAGACGCCGGAAAGGGCGTGAACATCCGATATGCGCCGTTCTGCGCTCTTCCGGGGCTGGAGAAGAACCTCGTCGGCTACAAGCAGGTTCAGCTGGACCCCTACGAGTGGCGCAACGGAACCCGCGGCGGAAAGATCGAAGGCACGCCCTACGGTGCCAAGCCGTTTCTCTTCTACGATCGCCTCGAGGACTACCTGGCACGCCACCCGGAGCAGGTGGCGACCCATCCCGAGTACAACATGGCGCAGGGGCCACCCTGCGAGCAGTGTTCATTGCGTCGAATCTGTGACGGAGTCGATCGCGACTATGTCGCCCGCCACGGTTGGGAAGAGTTCCGTGCGTACGAAGGCGAAGCGATCGACGATCTCACTCACTTCCGAGGCTCGAATCCGCGCACTTTCGAACTCCTGCAGCGACCCGATTGGCCGGAACCGCGAGAGAAGGCAGAAGACGGCACCCGGAAACCGGGCTCTGAAATGTCGATCTCGTGAAGCTTTCGGTGGTCATCCCGACCTTCGAACGTCACGAGAAGCTAGAGGCCTGCGTCGCGAGCCTGGCAACCCAGGAGAATGTCACAGCGATTTCCGACGTGGTGATCGCTGATGACGGTTCACAAAACGACACGACAGCCTGGTTGGAAGCCGCACCCCGCCGCGACTGGCCGTTCTCGCTTCGCATCCTGCGCCTTCGCCACCGAGGCCCTGCAGCCGCTCGGAATGCGGGTGTACGTGCTGCGAAGGGCGAACTCGTTGCGTTCACCGGTGACGATTGCAGGCTCGCCCCAGGTTGGGTGAAGACTCATCTCCTCGGGCACGCGACCGGAACGGCTCGCTCCGTGCTGGGGCATACCACCTGGTTGCCGGCGCTGGAGGTCACTCCGTTCATGCACTACCAGGAAAATGGGGGCAGCCAATTCGCGTATGGACGGATTGCTGATCCGGACCACACGGGTTGGCGGTTCTATTACACCACCAACATCTCGACGCCGAGGCATCTGCTGCTCGAACATCCCTTCGAAGAGCGCTTCCCGGCCGCCCGCTACGAGGACATGGAGCTCGGTTGGCGGTTGGATCGGGCGGGGCACAAGATCTGCTATCGCCCCGAAGCGCTCGCTTGGCACGATCATCCGATCGGGTTCGAATCCTTCCGGGCGCGGTGCCCGGAGTACGGCGAGTACGCCACACTGTTTCACCAGCTCCATCCTGAGGATGAAGCGCTCGCACAGGCTCTCGGTATCCGAGATGCCGAAGACTGCGATCAGGTCTTCCCACCGGCAATCGAAGCCGCCAAACAGGTCGTCTTGGAACTCGAAGAGTCGCTAGGCACAGCAGACCGGGCACCCGCCGCGTTTGGTGTCCGCGGAGCCGAAGAGCTGCTCCACGCTTCCTATCGACTCCTCATCCACCACGCGCTGGTCACGGGCATCCGCAAGGCCCTCTCACTGCCCCTCGCCTGACCTGGTTTGCGGGCCTAGTCGCCCTCGAAGGCGGCGACCTCAGGCCCGACCCGCTCGGTGAGCGGGGCCAACGCGTCGATGTCGAACCCGAAGACCTCGGCGGCGTTCCCTCCCAGCATGGCGCGCGTCTCCTCTTCGGGAGCTCCCCGGAAGGCCTCGATGACGAGATTCTTGCTGTCGGGCCAGGTGCCCTCGGGATGGGGATAGTCGCTCGTCCACATCAGGTTGCCGACGCCGATCTCGTGGCGCGCCTCCACCTCATCGCGCGTCAGGAACGACCCCACCCAACAGTTCTGGTCGAAGTACTCGCTCGGCTTCATCGAGAGGTTCTTGTGGAAGTCGCCCATCTTGGCGTTGGTCCGGTTCGCCGTAAAGCGTTGATCCATCATCTTGAGCAGCGAAGGTGCCCAATCGACGCCCCCCTCCGAGACCAGGAACTTCAGCTTCGGATGGCGCTCGAAGACGCCCGACCAGATCAGGAACCACATCGGACGCACCGACCACCACACCACCTCGGTGATGTAGATGCCGATGCTCCCGGGGTGCGGCTCGAGCTCCGGCGCCGCCGCCACGTGGGTGTGGATCGGCATATTGAGGTCTGCGCAGGCCGCCCAGATCGGCTCGTAGCGCGGGTGGTGATAGGCCGGGTGGTCTCGCCACATCGACGGGATCATGATGCCACCGCGAAGTCCGGCCTTCGCGGCCCATTCGATCTCGGTCACCGCCGCATCAATGTCCTGCAGGATCGGAACGATCGCCAGACCGGCGCGTCGCGCGGGAGCCAGCGAGCAGAAATCGGCGACCCAGCGGTTGTGGGCTCGCGCTCCGGCCAGCTGCAGCTGGGAATCGCAGTCCGTGGGCAGCGTCAGCCCGGCGCCCAACGGAGGCGAGTTGCCCCCGGTGAGGCCGTCGGGAAAGACCACCTCGCCGACGACGCCGTCGGCATCGAGCGCCGCGTTGCGGCGGTCGGAGTCCCAGGCACCTGTGAGCCCCTCCTCCTTGTCGCGCTCCCACTCATCGGCGAACTCGCTGACCATGAACGCCTTTGCGCTCTCCTTGAACTGTGCGATCTGGCCCGCAACCTGATCGTCGTAGGCCTTGCGATGCTGCGGATCGATGTATTCGCGGTACTTCCCGGGTTGAAGCCCGGCGTGGCAATCCGACGAGATCATGAGATGGCGGCTCATCGTTTCTCTCTCCCCTTCTCGGTCGATGGTGTCGTGGTCTTCAGGCCTGGTGCGAGTAGAATTGTCGCGCCCACTTGCGGAACTCGATCAAGGGCGTGTCCGCCTTGCAGAAGACCGGGTTGGTGAGATGGATCTTGTTGGTCCAGACGTCCCAATCGTCCATCACGCCCTTGGTTATGCCGTCGAACCACTCCTCGCCTTCGGTGTCGATCGCGTTCTTCGTCGCGAAGAGCAGCCACCGCGAGATGGTGTTGCGGTTATCGACGGGCGTCGTCGAAGAGAACATGTAGAGCCCCATATTGGGAATCCCCGTACTCTCGACGCTCGACATACCGAGTCCCCAGGTATCGCGATCCAGCGTGAGCGTGAAGGGGCCGGCCGGCGTCGCCTTCAGGAAGTGGCTGGTGGCCTTCAGGAAGCGGCCGTCCTCGGCGATGCTGAACTCGGTCTCCGGTATGGTGTCCGACGTGTGGACGTAGCGGAAGTGCACCGGGTCCATGTTGTTCTCGGCCATGTCCTGCATGTGGACGGGGACCTCGAGCGTAAAGGAACGCGGTTCGCACCACTCCGGGTCCTCGAGCTGAGAGACCACCGGAACGTCCCAATAAGGCGGCTTCTCCTCTGCGTGGTGCCAGACGAAGATCATGCGATTGCGCTCGATGACGTCCCACTTCCGGACGCAGGCCCGCCGCGGGATCTCGTCGCAGTACGGGATCTCCGTGCACTTGCCGCTATCGCCGTCGAACTGCCAGCCGTGTTGGGGGCAGCGAACGGTCTCGCCCATGACCCGGCCCCCTTTCCCCATATGGATGCCCAGGTGGGGGCAGTAGGCAGAGAGCACCTTCGGCTGGCCCGAGCGCGCGCGGAACAGCACCAGCTCCTGCTCGAAGCAGCGCAGGCGCTCCACCTGGCCCACATCGAGATCCTTGCTCCAAGCCACGGCGTACCAGCCATTGGGGATGCCGGGATCCTCGGCGATCAGCTCCGTTCCGACTCCACCGATCCTGTCGGCCATCGTCTCACTCCTCCTTTGAAACCGCGCTCCACCATGTGGAACCGTGGAAATGGCGGCGGCTCATGCCGCCTGGCGATCTCAACGATCCGGGACCTCGATCCCCTCGCCCGAGGAATCGTCGTAGCGGCCGTGCAGGAAGGGCAGCAGCCAGTCTCCCGGGATGCTGCGCAGAACCCTGCCGTTGCTCTCCGAGGAGCCCTCTTCGTATTCCATCGACACGATGCGCCGAACCGGCAGGTCGACTACCGGATCGAAGGGCGACTCGCGGAGGATCAGCTCGCCGTTGTCGATCTTCCGCACATCGCTGTGGGTGTGCTTCCACTCCAGCTGCACGAGGAGCGGATCCGAATCGAAGCCGGCGCCCTGCTCGCAGGAGGGGAGGGCCTTGTAGCAGAATCCGAAGTCGGTGAGTTTGCGCGCGCCCAGCGACTCGCCGAGTGTCCCCTGCACCTCGAGGTAGGGGACACCCATCCGCGTCACCTTGGAGCAGACGCGGTCGCCCTCCACGCTGAAATCGATGTCGGCGATCTTCTTGGGCTCGCCGTAGGTCTCGCGGCCCGGGACGACGGCTTGCTCGGTGGTCATCGGCATCGTGATCAGGTAGATGCCCTCGGTGCCGTCGTAGCGAGTGCGGACGCCGAAGATCGCGGAGCCGATCTCGAACGTGTACTCCGGCGTGATGTGCATGGCGACATGAGAGAAGGTGACGCAGACCTCGGGTCGCTCAGTGGGCTCGAGAGGTCTGGGAGTCACCGCCGCAACCAGCGCCGGATCCGTCTCGTAGGAGACGCGCACCGAGCGCACCGAGCTCTCCAGGAACTCGGGATTGGCCTCGGCGGCCCTCTTGAGTTGGTCGAGACTCCTGACGTAGCGAAGTTTGGCCATGAAAATGTCCCCGCCGAATCGAGCGCCGCTCGAGTCAGCTCCAGTGAATCGATTGCTCTCTCGAGGTCCGATCTTGTCGACGTGCGAGCCTCATCCGAGACTCGGATTCCTACGCGCGAGAATCCCTTCCAGGCGCGCGCGAACCGCGGTATCCGCGTGTTCGCTCTCGGGGATGATCCAGAACTGGTCGTTGCGGATGGCCTCGAGGGTGTACTCGGCCACCTCGTGGGGCTCCGTCACGGCCCACTCCATGCCGGCCTGCTCGTACATCTCCTTCATGTCCTCGAGAACGGGCGGCGGAACGGGCTCCCGCTCGTACGGAATGTCGGCGGGGCAATTGCGCGCCGCGGAGAAAATTCCCGTGTTGACGATGTGAGGGCCCGGGTAGAGGACGCCGGCTTTGATCTTCGCCCCCTGCATCTGGAGCTCGTAGTTGAGCACCTCGGTGATGGTGGTGACGGCGGCCTTGGTGGTCGCATAGATAGGCGTGGTGGGGAGCGGATAGAGCCCGCCGTTGCTCGAGGAGGTGTTGATCACGTGCCCCTCTTCGCCCCCGTCGAGCATTGGCGGCACGAACGCCTTGATGCCGTTGAGAACGCCCCAGACATTGACCTGAAAGCACCACTTCCAGTCGTTGTCCGACGAGGTCCAGATGGTGTCCGCCATCTCGTTGGTGCCGACACCGGCGTTGTTGCACAAAATGTGGATCGCCCCGTAGGTGTCCAACGTCGCGGCGGCCAGAGCCTGTACCGACTCGAGGCTGCGCACATCGGTCACGATGCCGGTGATCTCGGCGCCTCCTGCGCTCATCTCCGCCACCGCCGCATCGAGCGCGGGCTTCTCGACGTCGGCGGCGATCACCTTCATCCCCTCGCGCGCGAAGCGATCGACCAGGGCGCGACCGACTCCGCTGGCGCCGCCGGTGACGACTGCGACCTTGCCTTTGAATTCTCTCACGGGTCTCTCCTGCCTCCTGTCCCCATCAGTCCGCCGTCTCCTTCACCTCGATACCAGCTGCGTCTGCGGGAAACACCTCTGCCTGAAAGGCGTCTGCGAGAAAGCGAGCCGACGACATGGCGTGGCGACGCACCGGAAAATCGTCCAGATTGGCCCAGTTGAACACCAGCGCGTAGAAGGCGCCCATCAACATGTCGATCATCGTCTCGGGGTCGTAGCGGTCGGTGACGTCCCCTCCGGCCACTCCATCCAGAATGATCGATCCGAAGGAACCATGGAGCTTTCGCGCCTGCTCGGGTTCGGAGTGCGTCTCGTGGGCGACGTGGACGATCTCGGTCACGAGCTCGCGGCGCATGGGGCCCGCGGCCTCGGACTTGTCGGCAATGCGCTCGAAGAAGAAGAGGATGCGATCGCGAGTCGTGCCGGGCTGCTTGCGCGTCTCTTCGATGTCACCGAGGAGTGTGCCGAGATAGATCGACGCAATCTCGCGGAGCAGATCCTGCTTGCGCGGGAAGTGGTTGAAGAAGGTCTTGTGGGCGATGTCGGCTCGCTCACAGATGGCCGCCACCTTCGTCTCGACGAAGCCGTACTCGTCGAAGAGATCGATGGCCGCCTCGACGATCCGGGTGTGAACCTCGAGCTTCCGCCGCTCGCGTCGGTTGAGAGAGCTGGGATGCTCGGCGTCGTGCGGCAAGGCGATTTCCTCGTGCCTCGGACGCTATCACCGACGTATACAGAGATGCAAGATTATACTTGTATGCAACTCGAATGGTCTCCTAGGGGATCATGTCTCGCCCTCTCGATGGCCGCCGCGCGGTCTCCCGGGGCATCCAAGTCCCCGGTGTCGTGCGAGAATTTCATGGGGCCAGGCCGGACTTCGGATCTCCTGTGGCATGCTGCGCGTCGTGGGACGCCTCCTCCTCCTCTTCGTCCTCCTCCCGGCGACCGAGCTGGCCCTGCTGATCGAGCTGGGCAGCCGCTTCGGCACGATCCATACACTCGGGCTGATCGTCGTCACCGGCCTCGTCGGAGCGTGGCTGGCTCGCTGGCAGGGCATCTCGGTGCTGCAGCAGATGCAAAGCGAGGTCGACCAGGGTCGCCTGCCGGCCGACTCCCTCGCCGACGGTGTGATCATCCTGCTCGCCGCGGCGCTGTTGGTAACGCCCGGGGTGCTCACCGATGCCTTCGGCTTCCTGTGTCTGGTGCCCGCGTTCCGCAGCGTCGTGAAGCGCGCGCTCAGGCGGCGGCTCGAGGGCGCCGTGTCCGAGAATCGCGTCCACCTGCACGTCGACCTGGGACGCCCCGAGCCGCGCGAGGTCCGGACCGTGCGCGAGCTCGAGAAGGACGATCCGATTCCGCGGCCTCCGCAATAGCGTCCGCAGAGGCCATCGGCGCTCCATACTCATGGGACGCCGCGGCGCGCTCGCCATCTGCGTCCCTTCCAGATGAGCCTGACCCCTCGGTTGGTCCGGTCGTCTCAGCCACCAATGCCGGCCGCCTGGACCGGGATCCCCTTGCAGTGATGGCCTCTAGACCTGTTCCAGCGCCTGCTCGAGATCTGCAATCAAGTCGGCGGGGTGCTCGATGCCGACCGAGAGGCGGACCATGCTGGCGCCGATGCCGAGGCTTCGTTGCTGCTCTCGCGAAACATCCGCGTGGGTCATGCTGGCGGGGTGTTCGGCCAGGGACTCGGTTCCGCCGAGGCTGACCGCCAGCTTCACGAGCTGGAGGGCGTTCAAGAAGCGGAAGGCCTCTTTCTCACCGCCGTGGATGTCGAACGAGATCACTGAGCCGGCCGAGCGACACTGACGATAGTAGACGTCTGCCATCGGATCGTCCTCGAGGGTCGTTCCCAGGTAGTGGATCGCGCGCACCTGCGGGTGCTCGACCAGGAAGGCGGCCACCTCCTGGGCGCCGCGCGCCTGGGCCTGCATCCGCAGCGAGAGCGTTTCGAGGCTGCGCAGCAGCAACCAGCCGCTCCAGGGGCCGGCCAGGGTACCCAGGAATGTGCGCAGACCGCGGATCGGCGCGAGCGCTTCGCGAGAGCCCAGTGCTGCTCCGGCGATCACATCACTATGGCCGCCGATGAACTTGGTCGCAGAGTAGATGACGAGATCGGCGCCGTGTTGCAGCGGTTGCTGCCAGAGTGGACCGAGGAAGGTGTTGTCGACCATCACCATCGCGTCCGGCGATTCGGCCTTGACGAGTTCGGCGATCCCCTGGATATCTACCAACGCATTGGTGGGGTTGGCTGGGGTCTCGATGATGACCGCGGCGACCCGCTCTCCGGCGATCTTCTCGCGCAACTCCGATGCCAGTTCCGCGACCGGAACACCTGCCGGAAAGCCGATGGGGCGAATGCCGAAATCGGAGAGCACCACCCTCAGCAGGTGATCCGTTCCGCCATAGAGTGGGCCACTGTGCACGATGACGTCGCCGGGACGCGCATAGGCGAGCAGGCTCGTCGCGATTGCGGCCATGCCGCTGACGAAGACGGCGCCCTCTTCTGCGCCATCCCAGAGCGCCAACCGTTCCTCGAGGATCTCGAGATCGGGGTTGTTGAGCCGACTGTAGATGAGGCCGGGCTCTTCGTCCAAATCCGGTTGGCGCAGGCCGTAGGCCACCTCGAAGAAGGCTTTTCCCGCTTCGGCGCTTTCGAACACGAAGGTCGAGGTCTGGAAGATGGGACTCTTGAGTGCGCCTTCGGAGAGCTTCGGATCGTAGCCGTAGCTCATCATCAGCGATTCGGGCCGAAGCCGGCGGTCGCCAATCATTCGTTCCCGCTCGCGATCCTTGCTCATCGATACGCCCTCCCGATCGGGTTCTCCGTATCAGCCCGACGCGCCTGCGCGATGCAGGCCAACAGCTTGACCGTGCTGCCTTCGAGTGAGCGCAGCGTATGCGGGAGGCGCGAATCGTAGTAGATGGCATCGCCCGGACCGAGCCGGTGGACATCACCGCCGACCTCCACTTCCAACTGTCCGGCCAGCACGAACATGAATTCCTCACCTTCGTGGCTGCTGGGCTTTAGCGGACGTTCCTGGCCAGGGGGCACTTCCACCAGGAAGGGCGCCATCAACTTTTCGGTCAAGCCGTGGGAGAGCGCCTGGTAGCGGTAGCCGAGCCCGGCTGCGGTATCGCCTCCAGCGCGTACGCTCCAGCGCTGGTCGGCGTGCACCACCTCGATGCGCTTTTCTGGCAGCGTGGTCTGGAAGAAATGGCCGACACTCACCTCGAAACAGCTGGCCAGACGTGCCAGGTCGCCGACGGCCGGTACCGCCGCATCCGCTTCGAAGGCCGCCAATTGCTCTGCCGCAATCCCCGTCTTCTCAGCAACGCTTGCCAGGTCGAGCGAGCGATCCCCTCGCAGACGGCGAATCCTCTCACCAATCTTCAATTCGTGGAACGCGGCTTCACTCATATTCGTTCCTCCACCCCGGTTCTTCCTTCGAAAACATCCGGGAAGTCGGCGCTCTCCAAGATGGTGGCCAGGTCGCGCACGAAGAGTGCAGCCTCCTGGCCATCGGTGATGCGGTGGTCGACGCTGATCGAGAGATTCATCACGTCCCGGGGTTGCAGCACATCGACCACATAGCGTGGCAGCGTGCGAACCGCATTGACTCCGAGAATCGCGACTTCCGGATGGTTGACGATCGGAGTCGAAACGATCCCACCGAGCTTTCCGAGCGATGAAATCGTGAATGTGCCGCCGCGCAGCTGGGCAGGCACGAGTGTGCCTTCCCGCGCCCGCTCGGCCATCCCGGTGATCTGCTCGGACAGGCTTCGCGTATCGAGAATCTGGGCATTCGAGATCACCGGAACGACGAGTCCATCTCTGGCCGCCGCCGCGATCCCCAGATGGACTCGGCCCTTGAAGATGATCTCCCCGCTTTCGTCGTCGATACTGGCATTGAGCTGTGGATACGAGGGCAGTGCGCGCAAGACCGCATTTGCAATGAACGCCAGCGGCGAGAGATCAGCGGCGGTTCGGGCTCGCTCTGCCATCAGCAGGGTGACATCGAGCTCTTCGACGTAGGTGAAGTGGGCAGCACGGCGTCGCGCCTCCTGCATGTGTCGAGCGATCGCGCGGCGGATTCCTCGCAGGGGCTTGCGCTCCCAGTCCCCGGGATCATCGCGATCGATGCGTTCAGGGGTCGGTGCGGCCTGATCTCCCTCGATCGGTGCATCCGTTTCGGTTTTGGCTGCGGGGCGAGAAGCTGCCGACTCGACGTCTCGACGCATCACCCGACCGCCCGGTCCGCTTCCCGACAAAGTCGCCAGGTCGATGCCGAGCCGCTCCGCCAGCGCGCGAACTGCGGGAACGGCCCGAGCACTTTCCGCTCCGTGACCGACGGTCGCTCGTTGGCCGGACACGGGTCGGGAAGGCATGGAGGGCGGCGCGCTGGCGCCCGGCGACGTGGCGGGCACCGAGGGTACCTTGCGGGTGGTCGGAGCCGGAGCTGCCGCTCGGGTGGTCGGAGCCGGAGGTGCCGCTCGCTTCGGCTGGGCAGACGGTCGCGATTCCGAGGCTCCGTCATCGATTTCTATCAATACCTCTCCCACGGGCACGATCTCGCCTTCGGCGAAGGGCAGCTTCGTCACTCTCCCTGCGACTGGAGAAGGAATCTCCACATTGGCCTTGTCCGTCATCAACTCGACGAGGATCTGATCGAGCCCAACCTCATCGCCGACGGCGACTTTCCAATCGACCACCTCGGCCTCGATGACGCCTTCACCAATGTCCGGAAGTCTGAAGCTGTACATCTCTAGTACTCGATCGTTCCGATGAGGCCACGCAGAATGCGGTCCGCACTCGGCAGGTAGTGGTCCTCGAGGGAGTAGGGAAATGGCGTGTCGAAGCCAGTGATCCGCTGGAGTGGCGCTCGCAGGTGCTCGAACGCCTCGGCTTGCACCGCTGCCACAAGCTCCGCACCGAATCCGCAGGTCATCGGTGCCTCGTGCACCACGACCATGCGGCCGGTCTTCGTCACCGAACGCACGAGCGTATGGAGGTCATAGGGCACGATGCTCTGCAGATCGATCAGCTCGACGTCGTAGCCTTCACCCTCGGCCAGCGCAGCCGCTTCCTGACAGGTATGAAGCATGGCTCCCCACGCCACCAACGTGACGTCCTCGCCTTTGCGGACGAGCCGCGCATGCTCCAGGGGAAGGGTGTAGTAGTCGAGGGGAATCTCGCCTCTGGCCGCCCGGTAGATGCGCTTCGGTTCGAGGAAGATCACCGGGTCCGCACACTCGAGTGCACCGAGCAGCAGGCCCTTCGCCTCGTAGGGGCCGGACGGCACGACCACGCGCAAACCGGGCGTGTGTGCGAAATATGCCTCGGGGCTCTGGGAGTGATAGTGCCCGCCGCGAATCCCACCGCCATAGGGTGTTCGGATCAGGACCTGCGGGGCGTACTGCCCCCCACTCCGGTAGCGGTACTTCGCCAGCTCATTCACGATCTGGTCGAAGGCCGGAAAGATGAAATCGGCGAACTGGATCTCGACGATCGGCCGAAGCCCACCCAGACCCATTCCGATCGCCATGCCGACGATGCCGGCTTCGGCCAGGGGGGTATCGAATACCCGAGCGGAACCGTACTTCTCCTGCAGTCCGGCCGTCACCCGGAAGACGCCTCCGAAGTGGCCGACGTCCTCGCCGAGGACGACAGCCATCTCGTTGCGCTCCAGGTAGTGCTCGAGTGCGTTGCCAAGCGCCTGGATCATGTTGAGGCTGCCGGTTTCCGCCATGCCTAGGGAACCTCGAACTCGTCCCGCTGTCGCCTGCGGTGATCGGCAAGGTAGGCATCACGCTGGGCCTCGAGCTGAGGCGAGACGGTCTCGAGCACGCCTTCGAAGAGGCTCTCTACCCGGGGCGGCGGATGCCGTTCGCACTCGGCAAGCGTGGAGGTCACCCGTTCGTCCCAGCTGGTCTGGACAGTCGCATCCTCCTCGTCACTCCACACGCCCCGCCAGCAGCCATGGCGCTTGAGGCGCTCGTAGGGATCGAGGCGATTCCATGCCGCCGTTTCGTCGTCTGAACGATAGGCGCTGGGATCGTCGGCTGTGGAGTGAGCCCCCATCCGGTAGGTCATGGCTTCGACCAACGTGGGGCCACCCCCCGAGCGCGCGTTCTCGACCGCTTCGCCCAACACCTTCACGACCGCCAGGAGATCGTTGCCATCCACCTGGTAGCCAGGCATCCCGTAGCCTTCGGCTCGGGCGGCCAGACTTTCGGCGGCGGTCTGCACGGATTCCGGCGTAGAAATCGCATAGCCATTGTTCCGGATCACGAAGATCGTCGGAGTCGAAAACACTCCGGCGAAGTTGAGCGCCGTATGGAAATCACCCTCGGAGGCGGTTCCCTCGCCGCAGAAGGCCAGCGAGACCTGGCCCGTGTTTCGCAACTTCGCCGCGTAGCCAAAACCACAGGCATGCGGCAGCTGGGTCCCCACTGGCGACGAGACCGACGGGATCGCCCATTCCTTGTAGCAATAGTGGATGGGCATCTGGCGGCCGAGGCACAGGTCGCGGCTGTTTCCGATCAGCTGATTGAAGATCAGCGGGAGTGGAATGCGCCGCCAGAGCAGACAACCGAGCTCCCTGTAGGAGAGGAAGATCGGATCGTCGGGAAGCAGTGCGGCCGCAGCCCCCAGGATCGTCGCCTCTTCGCCTCGGCTCGTCATCCAGAAACCGAGCCGGCCCTGGCGTTGCAGCATCAGCAGGCGTCGGTCGAGGATCCGGTTCAGGATCATCGAATCGAGCGCGTGACGAACCTCGTCGTCCGAGAGGAGCCCGCGATGTGCATCCTCGCAGCTTCCATCCTCGTTCAGGATCGAGAACAGCGGCGGCCCGGCCACATCCACCCCCTGCGCTTAGACCAGTATAGGAGCGCTGGTAGGGTGATCGGAAGGCCGAACGGGTTCCTGAAGGCTCTCGGCAGACCGCAGCAGATATTGGGGTGAAATCGCCCGAGCCAAGCCGGCTTGGATCAGCCGGAACCGGGATCGGTGAAACCGGGATCGATGCTCCAGAAGTGCAATGCCGCGATCACCAGCGCGTGGTCGATCTCCCCGTTCCGGGTGCGCTCGGGCAGATCGGCCCGGGGCACGAGTTCCACCACGGTCTCCTCCATACCCGGGTTCTCGATCTCGCCAACGCGCTCGCATCCTTCTGCAATGAACGTGAACACCCTGTTTCCAAACAGGGCAGGGTTGGGATTCAGGTCGCCGAGCGGGCGCAGGGAGCCGGCGCGGTAGCCGGTCTCCTCCTGGAGTTCGCGGCCAGCCGCCCGCTCCGGCTCTTCCCCTGGGTCAACCACACCACCCGGGATCTCCAGCGTGAAGGTCTGGGAGCCGTGGCGGAACTGGCGGATCATCACCACCTCCCCCGCAGTCGTGACCGGCACGACGTTCACCCAGGAATCAGCGTCGATCCGGTAGAAGGGATGGGAGTTGCCCCCGGGAACCTGCACCCAGCTTCGGCTCACCTGAAAGACCTTGCAGTCCGCGAGGTGCTCCCTGTCGAGTTCGGGCCAGAGACGGAGCCCTGACGGGGGCTTCTGCGAGGACATCGACGCAGGTTAGCAGCGGGGGCCGTGTGCAGTACGATCCGCGCCGAATGGCAGCAGCGACAGCGAACATCGAGCAGAGGGGCGGGCGCCGCGGAGGCCAGCTCTTCATGGTGATGGTTGCGATCGCCTGTGGCATCGCAGGAGCGTTCGGCGCGGTCGTCTTCCGGCTGCTGATCCGGCTCTTCCAAGGTCTCTTCTTCGGCGGTTTCGAGGGCGTGACCGCGGTGATCGACGAGGGACTCCTGGCCGACGCCGGAGACCCGCGGGAGATCGCCGGAACCCTGGCCCCCCATGTCCTGTTCCTGATCCCTGCCATCGGCGGACTGATCGTCGGGCCCCTGGTCTACTTCTTTGCCCGGGAGGCGAAGGGCCACGGCGTCCCGGAGGTGATGCACGCAGTGGCGCTGCGCGGTGGCGTGATCCGTCCCCGCATCGTCGCGGCAAAGACGATCGCGTCGGCGATCTCGATCGGGTCCGGAGGCTCCGTCGGACGTGAGGGACCCATCGTACAGATCGGTTCAGCGATCGGTTCGGCGATCGGACAGTTGCTGAGGGTACCCGCCCGCCAGCTGCGTACGATCGTCGGCTGCGGTGCCGCCGCGGGCATCGCCGCAACCTTCAATGCACCGATCGCCGGAGCCCTGTTTGCGGTGGAGGTGATCGTCGGCGATTTCGCAGTCACCCAGTTCAGCCCGATCGTCATCAGCGCAGTGGTCGCGACCGTCACGTCTCGTTACATGCTCGGCAACCATCCGGCCTTCGTGGTTCCGGAGTTCGAGCTGCAGGGGCCCCTGGAGCTCCTGCCGAGCATGGTCGTCGGCGTCCTGGCGGGCGTCATCGGTACGCTATTCGTGAAGGTGCTGTACTTCACCGACGATCTGTTCGAGCGCTCCCCGACTCCAGAGTGGACGCGCGCCGCGCTGGGCGGCCTGATGATCGGCGGCATGGGCATCTTCTTCCCCCATGTCCTGGGCGTCGGATACAGCACGATCGGCGATGCGCTCGCGGGCAATCTCCCGATTGCGATGCTAGGCGTACTCCTTGTGGTCAAGATTCTCGCGACGTCGATCACGATCGGGTCCGGAGGCTCCGGTGGCATCTTCGCCCCCTCGCTCTTCCTCGGTGCGATGACCGGTGGCCTCTTCGGCAAACTGCTTCCACAGTGGTACCCGCTCCAGACTTCTGAATCCGGCGCCTACGCGCTGATCACGATGGGGGCCATGGTTGCAGCCACGACCCACGCGCCGCTCTCTGCGATCATCATCATCTTCGAGCTGACCCAGACGATCGACATCATCCCCCCCGTGATGGCCGCCTGCGTACTCTCGAGCCTGGTCGCAATGTTCCTCTCCCGAGATTCGATCTACACTGAAAAACTCAGCAGGCGCGGGATCGATCTCCACCAGGAGGACGATCCGAACCTCCTGAAAAGCCTCTACGTGCGGGATATCGTGGATCGGGAGCCCTGCGTCCTCGGCGCCTCGGCCGGGCTCCAGGAAATCCTCACGGAGATCGTGGAAACGAACCGTACGGAGATCTTCGTCGTCGAGAATGATCGTCTGCTGGGGGCGGTCTACTTCTCGGAACTGCGCCGTGTCCTGCTGGAGCAGGACCACTTGCGAGCGCTCGTCGTAGCGGGCGATCTCCTGGAATCAGGTCGCCCTTCCGTCACGCTCGAAGACGACTTGGATCGGGTGATGCAGATCTTGACGAGCGAGCAGGTCGAAGAGATCGCCGTGGTCGAACACGACGATCCGGAAAGACTCGTTGGAACCGTTGCACGCCGGGACGTCATGGCCGCTTACAACCAGGAGTTGATGCGGCGGGATCTTGCGGGTGGCGTGGCGACGACTGTGGGCGTGGTGGATCGCGTACACCAGGTCGACCTCGGCGGCGGCTACTTCATGAAGGAAGTACTCGCACCGGGCCGCTACCACGGACGCTCGCTGAAGCAGATCGATCTTCGCAGCGCGGCGGGCGTACAGGTGCTGCTGATCAGATCTTCCGAAGGCGGAGTGCGGGTCCCCGGACCTGACGACATCCTCCGACCAGGCGATCGTCTCGTCTGCGCAGGACCAAGCGACTCGATCGAGGCCCTCGACTAGCAGGCCAGGAGAGGGGGCTCTTGATCTAGAGGATCTCGTCGATCAACAGCTCGATCCCATCGGTGCCGGGCTCGTAGCTTCCGCTGGCCCTGCCTTGGAGATCGCCGGGGTTGCGGGTCATCGCGTTGCCATCGGCGTCGATGCGAACCGAAAGCTGGAATGGGCCTGCGAAGGGCGTTGCTTGGATCATGCGGTCGCTCGGACCGAGCGCGAACTCGAGAGGGAAGTTCGGATCGGAGATGCGCTTGACCGCGGAGGGCGGACCTTCGGGGCTGGTGCGGGCAATCAAGAAGAGGACGGCACCCGGCGGAACCCGGTCTGCCAATGCCTCCGCAAGGCGAATCGTTCCGCGCAGTGGCTCGGCATCCGAGGACGTCGGTGGTGAGGGGCGCGGGGCAGCACCCATCACTGGGGCGCCCTCCTCTGCGCGGTCCGCACCTTCGGGAAAGATGCGGGAGAGATCGGGTTCCACGATTCCCTCGTTCGGATCATAGGGCTCGACATTGCGATGGCAGCCGAGGGCCAGCAGGAGCCCGAGGACGAGAGAGAGAAGACGCATCGCGCGGAGGCTAGCGAACAGCAATCCACTGATTCGTCTCCTGGCCCTGGAAGCTGCTACGGTTGGGCCGGAGCCTGGGGGTGGCCGGCATGATGGGCCTGAGAAGAAACCCTTGGAACCTGATCTCGTTCGCGCGAGCGTAGGAAAGGCTCGGGTGCCGCATCGGCTCTCCGACCGCTTTCCCTTGAAAGTATTGGAGCGTCGTCATGATCGGTGTCCCGCAGCGCCCGTTGGGCCACAACCCTTCCACGAATGCCCAGGGCACGACGCCGGGGAGCTTCGCGAACCCGCCGGACATCGGCGGAGCCCGAGCCTTCAGCTCGCCGGACACACCTGGCATGCCCGAGCCCTCGGACAAGACCGCATGGGATTTCCTTCCACCGGGCTGGACGCGGGATCACGATTCGGGCTTTGCGGTTGCGCCGGAGGGCTTCGAGGCGATCACGCAGCTCGAGCACGCGCGCCTGGGCGTCATCACGCCGGAAATGCAACGAGTCGCCGAACGCGAGCAGCACCTCACACCTGAACTCGTGCGCGATGAAATTGCGGCTGGGCGCATGGTGATCCCCGCCAACCGCATGCACCTTCAGCACGAGCTCGATCCGATGGCCATTGGCCGAGCCAGCCAGACGAAGGTCAACGCGAACATGGGCGCCTCACCCATCTCGAGCGGAACCGGCGAAGAAGTGGAAAAGCTGCAGTGGGCCGAGCGTTGGCAGGCCGACACCGTGATGGATCTTTCCACGGGCGGAGACCTCGACAAGACCCGCCTATCCATCATCCAGAGCTCGACCGTTCC
The DNA here is from genome assembly GCA_024226235.1 of bacterium. Classification (GTDB taxonomy): domain Bacteria; phylum Myxococcota_A; class UBA9160; order UBA9160; family UBA6930. The sequence goes on along the minus strand of JAAELW010000062.1, from coordinate 13,425 downwards.
GATCGGAACCGTTCCCCTGTACTCGATGATCGTCGACCGTCGGATCGAAGACCTGGACGATGTGACCATTCTGGGCCAGCTCGAGCACCAGGCGAAGCAGGGTGTCGACTATTTCACGATCCACGCCGGCGTGCTGCAAGAGCACCTTCCACTGGTACAACAGCGACTGATCGGAATCGTCTCCCGAGGTGGCTCGCTGCTGGCCAAATGGATGATCCACCACGGCAAACAGAACCCGATGCATACGCTGTGGGATGACATCTGTGAAGTCTTGCGCCGCTACGACGTGACCTTCTCGATCGGAGACGGCCTGCGTCCCGGCGGGCTCGCCGATGCCAGCGATGCCGCCCAGTTGGGCGAGCTCGAGGCCATGGGCAAGCTGGCAGAACGCGCCTGGCGCCACGGCTGCCAGGTGATGATCGAGGGGCCCGGGCACATGCCCTTCGATCAGATCGAGTACAACATGAAGCTGCAGCGCCGGCTCTGCCACGGCGCGCCCTTCTACGTGCTCGGCCCGATCGTCACCGACATCTTCCCGGGCTACGACCACATCACGAGTTCCATCGGCGCCACCGCTGCGGCCTACCACGGCGCTTCGATGCTTTGTTATGTCACACCGAAGGAACACCTCGGACTTCCGAAACGCGATGACGTGAAGGAGGGATGCATCGCCTACAAGATCGCAGCCCACGCGGCCGATATGGCACTCGGCATTCCGGGAACCCGGGATCGCGACGACGAGCTGACGAAGGCCCGCGCAGCACTGAACTGGCAGAAACACTTCGAACTTTCCTTCGATCCCGACACGGCCCGCGCCTACCACGACGAAGATCTCGACGTGGACACCGACTTCTGCGCGATGTGCGGCCACGACTGGTGCGCCGTGCGGATCAGCAAGGAGATCGTCCAGTTCGTGAGCGGCAAGGAAGAGAACTACGCCTGGGACGAGCCGAAGATCAGCCAGGCCCTTTCCGGCGAGCAGAAAGCGATCCTGGAGAAACGCGGCGTGCTCTCTCAGGAAGAACTGCACCGGCTGGCCTCGAAGACCCGCGCCAGCATGAACTCCGAAGCGGGCAGGGCGGCCTGTCATAGTGATCTGACCTCGGACGGCGAGGCCAGAGATCTCCAGGGCGCGACTGGGGAATAGCGAAGGTGTCGGGGCCCGCCGAAACGATCCGTCCGGCCAGCGTGCGGCTGGCCGAATGGTTCTCGGTCGGACCGCTTGGGTTGGCGCTGGGCATGGCCGGGGCGTTGCTCGCGACCCTGTTCGGCATGCTCGCCGCCACCGGAATCCTCAGCCAGCTGGTTTCAGGCGATGCTCCCAGCTGGCTCAGCCAGGACTTCCGGGTCGGTGTGGTGATGTGCCTGATCCTCGCTTACCTGCCAGCCGCTCAGCTGATCATCGTCCGGCTCGCGACGCGGAGCCTGCGCGAGCTCTCGACCGAGCTCGATCTGTCTGCCGATGAGCTGAAGGAGCGGGTAGCAGGACTCGATCGGGTCGACCGCAGGAAGAATCTGTGGGCGGGCGGTTTCGGCCTGATTGGTCTGATGGTGATCGCGTTTCTACCGGAAGCCCTTGTGACCAGCAGTTTCGAAATCATGGAACTCGGAGCCCTGCACCTGTCCCATCGCGCAATGGGAGCGGCGATTGGCTTTCTCTCCGGAACCGGAGTGTTTCTTGCGATCACGACCTCACGGCGGCTTTCTGCCCTGACCGCCGAGCGAGGCCGGGTCGACCTGCTCACACCGGGACGCTGGCAGCCACTCTGCCGGGTCGGGCTCGGCAACGCATTCGTCAGTGCTGGAGTGATCTCGCTGCTGCTACTGCTGGTTCCGGAACGAGAAGCAGGTGTTGGACTGGCCATGGTCCTGGTCGGGCTCGTGACGGGGATTGTGATTCTCGGTGGTCTCGGACTGGTGATTCCGCTGCGGGGCGTGCGCGACCGGATTCGCGAGGCGAAACGACGCGAGCTGGATGAATCAGATCAGCGGATTTCGCGTTTGCGTCTGGCCTGGGACGAACCCGTGCCCGATCCAGCCCTTTCGGGGCAGCTGGCGGACGCAATCGCCTATCGGGCGCTGATCGACGACGCCTCCGAATGGCCGATCGATCTTCCCCAACTCGGCCGCTTCGGTCTGGTCTTCGGCCTACCCCTGCTCTCCTGGGTCGCGGCCGCACTCGTCGAGCGGCTGATCGACTTGGTCATCGCGTAGACCCGCCCAGAACGAGAAAGACCCCGGGACCGAAATCCCGGAGTCTCCTCAAGACCACGAACGCTACCCCCCCCTGGTTTCGTCCGGATCTTGAGAAACCTTTCGGCCTGTTGGCGGGTATCTTGAGAGCAATTTGCAGATCAGGTGCACTTTCTTGCGCAAGCAGCTTTGCCTCAGCGATGAGAATCTCCCGGACTATCTGGTCCACCTGGGCCTATTCGGCCCCGACGAAGATCTTCAGGTCGAGATCGCTGGCGATGGGAACATCAACTGGGTCCGCCGGGCCTCCTTGCCGGGGGGAACCTCCTATATCGTGAAGCAGGCGCGTCCAGCCCTCGAGAAGTTCCCGGAGTACGAGGTGACGACCGAGCGGCTGATCTTCGAGGCCCGCTACCTCGAGCGAGTGCAGCCGTTCGACACGGATGGCATCTGCCCGAAGGTGATCGGCTTCGATCCAGACGAGCGGGTGCTGGTACTGGAGGACCTGTCCGACTGCACCCGCCTGGATGATGCGCTGACGGAGGGCCTGAAATCGGCCGCCTCGTTGCAGACTTTGGCGCGCTTCCTGGCCCGTGTGCATGCTGCGACAGCGAAGGAATGTGGACTGGCGGCGGCCTTCGAAAACGATGCGATGCGCCGCTTGCATGGCGATCACATCTTCATCCTCCCCTACCTGGAGGAATTTCCGGCGCCTCCCGCAACCACGATGCGCGCCGCAGAGCTGAGGGCTGACCGCGAGCTGGCAGGGATCGCACGCGAAGCATACGACACCTACCTGCGCCCCAATGGCCCGTTGGTCCATGCGGATGTCCAGGCAACCAACATCTTGCTGGGGGCGAACGGACCGAAGCTGATCGATGCCGAGATCGCCCATGCAGGCGACCCGGCGTTCGACATCGGAACATTGATTGCGCACCTCGTACTACCTGATGCAGCACGAGGCGAACCAGAGAGGGCAATTCCGCTCACCCGGGCAGTGTGGCAGGCCTACCGGAACGAATGCGGGCCCGATGCGACTCCTCTCGAAGCCGACGTGATTCGCTACGCCGGCCTCGAGCTGATTCGCCGCACGATCGGCGCTGCGCGAGTGCGATACGTCAAAGAAGATGAGGCGGGGCTCCGGGTCCTGGATCTGGGCACGGATTGGACAAGGGGCCCGGGCCAAACCGCGAGCAGCGTTCTGGGATACGAGGAAGAACGAGCCTGATTCGATGAAGGGCTGGCCGTTCATCGCGGCTGGTTTGTTCGAAACGAACCGCCCGTCTACTCGTCGATCGGCGGGAGCGGAGGTTCCGCGCCATAGGGACGCGGATGGGGCTCCTGGGATTCTACGTCGTCGTCGAGCGAGGCCCAGTGGATGCGCTGGTAGTCGAAGCGACCGTCGGCGATGACATTGAACTTGACGATCTCGAAGTACGGGGACAGGTCGAAATCCCTGGGGGTCAAGAGTGTCGGATGGCGCATCTTGAACAGACCCGTATAGCCCCCACTCTCGTAGCCGAAGATCCGGCGCAGGAAGCGACCGCGGACACCGGGCGACGGCTCGACCTCGGAATCGAAGCCATCCGGGAACTCGACGTGCGGCAGGATCGGGAACCGCACCTTGTGGAAGGTCCGACCCAGCAGGCTCGAGCAGATCACCTCCGTGGGCATGGAGCTGCCGAAATGGAGTGCGGTGCGTCGGAAGCGGTCCGGAATGATCCGGACCGGAAAGAGGTAGCGACCCAGGTCGAGAACGTTTCGCAGGTCGTAGCGCCAGCCGATCGCATCGATCTGATCGTCTAGAACCAGCTTCAGGTCTTCGGGCTGGATCCGATGAGGGCGCGCAACGCGGATGTTGTAGTCGATGTACTTCGTCACGGGAGAGGCTACGACGCCGTGGGGCAACGCCTCAACGATCAGCCATTCCGCATCGTCCCCGAACTGTTCCTTGACGCGCTCTGCCGCGGGCCCACCCTGGCGCACCAACTCATCGCCGACGAACAACGTCGCGTGGGACCAGGAACTCTGGGTCAGGTACTTGATGATGGCCGAGACGCGATTGTCTCCCTCGACCAGTACGACGTCTCCTTTGCGGAGATGACGACGTAGGGCCTGCGGGTCATTCCAACCCCGCCGTTCGTACCGCGCCAGGGGCTCGGTCAGGAACTCCACGATCCGGTTCGTGATCCAGCGTCTCAGACCCACAGCTCGTCCGCACCTCCCCGACTCCTCATCGGAACGCTGACCGTACCGGGTTGAGCCCTGGCTGGGTGGTCTTCGAGGACACAGCGGGGAAAAGTCCCGGAAATCCATGGTCTTCTGCCAGGGGGTCGTGTATCCTTTGCCTCTCCTTGAAAAAGCCTAAGTTTTTCAAGGAGTTACGTCGATTCACCCAGTTCCGTGAGACGGGATGGGGTGGTGGAGCCATGGGCCGATGGATGTCAAGATCAAGCTCAACGTCTCGTTTACCGTCTCGGGTAGCGGCCTCGAGGACGCGTTGGCCGAATACGACGAGCTGACGGTGACGGGAATGCTGAGCGAGATGCTCGACAAATCCATCGCCTGCGACGAAATCCAGGTCGATATCGCCGAGGGCCCGAACTCCCTCGAAGAATACGACAAGCAGACCAGCTGACCGCAGTCTGTTCCCAGGGCAAGCACACCAGCAGGCCGCAGTCTCTGTTCTCAGAATAGGGTGAGCTGAAGGGGGCCATCGGGCTCCGGGGTCTTGTTGTTTTGCTCCCGGACAGGAGCGGCGCGTAGCGAAACCCCAGCAGCAACGCTGCGCGGCTGATAGATCCCGTGGCGTCGGGCGAATTCGAGCACGGTCTGATTGAAATCGCGGAACCGCAGCCCGTGGTTGAAGTGGCGCAGGTGCGCGAGTTCGTGGCACAACGTGGCGACCAGGCTCGAGTACTTGAGAGGTTTGCCCGTCTTGGCATGGCGCAGCCGGATCTTGATCGTGCCATCCGAGTAGCAGCTCCCGTAGCGGCTCTTCACGTTCGCTCGTTCGGCTTCGATTGCGCGGTAGCGCAGCTCGAAATGCTTCGCGATGAACACGGCATCGCGATTCAATCTCACCATCAGCTCGTCGCGGGTCTGTCGGTCCAGCTCTTCTCCCACCCCAAGGGAACATCTCGGCGCTGCGAGGTTGCGTCAAGTATCCTCGCCTCGTGTCAAAGCCGCAGGCTCCGTTGTTCCCGCTCTCGAACGTAACGCTGTTTCCTGGAACAGGCGCCCCGCTACACATATTCGAACCGCGGTACCGCCAGATGATGCAGGCGGCTCTCGCTGCGGACCGGGTACTCGTGATGGCGACAGTGCGTCCAGAGCAGGCGCACGAGATGGCTGAGGCCCCGCCGATCTACCCACTGGCCTGCGCTGGCTTCATCCAGAGCCATCAGGAGCTCGCTGACGGCCGCTTCAACCTCAGACTTCAGGGCACGCAGCGAGTACGGATCCTGCGGGAGCTGCCCGCAACAGACGATCGGCTCTATCGGATTGGGGAATTCGAACGCCTCGAAGAAACGATCCTCGATGCGGCGCATTGCACTCGATTGAGAGATCGGGTGACCGAGCACCTGACAGTGCTCGTACGGGAGGCGACCGGTCTGGCCTTGGATCACACGATGAGCGGGGTCGCGTCAATGGACCTGGCCACGTTCACGGATAGCGTGTGCCAAACCGTCGACCTGCCCGTGCAGGAGAAGCAGGCGCTGCTCGAAGCGGACAGCATCGACGAGCGACTCCTCCGACTGGAAGGAACGCTGGAGTTCCACCGCGCTCTTGCCCAGCAGGCGGGGACCGGATCCCGGCCAGACACTGTTCACTGAATGGCTCCAATCGGGGATTCTAAAGAGGGTTGCGGGAGTTTTACCGAAGTCACTCCTGACCTTCTGAAAAACGTAGAAATCAATCGAACAACGTCGATTTTCTGTGTTTTTTGAAGATACCGTCTGCCTCGAATTACCCCGGGTGACACTGCGGAGGCGTCACTCAAGCTTCATCAAGGAGAACCCGGAACCCCGCGAAGTTACGGCCCGATCCGACTTGCAAACACCGGTTTCCGCGGCTGCCGACTGGCATTTGACCTGAACCGCGTGCGTGTCGGGCAACCGGCTGGAACGCGAGGCGATTCGATTGCGAAGCAATGCGTTGCATGCTCTACTCCGGCCTCCACTGGGGTGAGAGCTGGCGGGATCCTCAGTATCCCTGAATTCCCGCCGGGACCCGCTGGAAACCCCCCGATTTCAGGCAGTCCCATGTACCACCCCCCCAAGGTGTGGGACGGCGTTCTGACACGCCTCCGCACCTCTATGTCTCCGATCGCCTTGGAGGCGTGGATCACTCCGCTTACAGCGGAGATGAACGAAGACCCGCAAGAGCTGCGACTCCTGGCCCCAGGAACGTTCCACGAGGCACGGGTACGCGGCCGTTACCTGCACGTCATTCGGGAAGCCCTGGAGCAGGAAACCGGTGGAGCGATCGGTCTGCGGCTCTGCACCGAATCGCCTGTCACCGAGACCCCGCCTCGGCAGGAAGCCAACGAAACGACGGAAACCCCGGCTTCGCCCGGAACAGGCGCGACCACCCAACGACCGGCACCGAACACGCCGGCCTTCCAACCCGGGCTTTCGCACCCATCTGGCAGCGGATATTCACATTCGTTCGACAGCTTCGTCGTCGGACCCGAGAACGTACTGGCACGCGAGGCCTCGATCGCGCTTGCCGAGCGGCGCCAGCCGGGGATCATCCCACTATTCCTCGCCGGACCTTCGGGTGTCGGGAAATCCCACCTGGCACGGGCACTGGCCGCCGAGACCGGTGGACTCTATGTCTCCGCCGAGGCGTTTACCAACGCGTTCACTTCGTCGCTCCGCCGCAAGGACACCGAGGCCTTCAAACACCGTTTCCGGGATTGCCGGTTGCTCGTCATCGAGGACGTGCAATTCCTCGAGGGCAAGAACGCCACCCAGATGGAGCTGCTGCACACGTTGGAGCAGCTCGCGATCGCCGGCCGACCGGTGGTCTTGACCGGTGACCGGTTGCCCCGGGAAATGAGCGGATTGCAGGCCCGGTTGGTCTCGGAAATGACGCGGGGACTGGTGGCAGAGATCGAACCGCCCGAGCGCGACCTGCGCCGGCGAATCCTGAAGACCAAGGCTTCCCGAGGCGGAGTGCGCGTGCCCGAGGAATGCCTCGATCTACTGGTGGACAGCGTGCAGGGCAACGTGCGCGATCTGGAGGGCGTGCTGATCCAACTCGTGGCCAGCGCATCCCTGCTCTCCCGCCGAATCGACCTGCCACTCACCACTGCGGCCCTGCGCAAGATTGCCCCCGCCCAGACCGGCCCACTCCGTGTCGATACTGTGGTCGAGCGAGTAGCCAGCTTCTTCGGCCTGAGCCGTCAGGAGCTGGCAGGCCGCAGCCGCCGCAAGACCGTGCTGGCCCCGCGCCAGATCGCCGTCTACCTGAGCCACCGCTTCACGAATGCCACACTCACCGACATCGGTCGTGCTGTAGGCCGCGATCTTCCTTCGGTGAAGAACGCCATCCAGGTGGTGGAGCGGGCCATCCTCGAGCAAGCCCCGCTCCGCTACCAGGTCGAGACCCTGGTCGAGCGCCTGGGCATCCCGGCTGCTGCACTCGACGAGCAGAAACGGGCCCCGCTGCAGGTGGTTCGGCCAACCCGCAGCAAGAGGCAGCGCGCCTAGACCGCAAGAGAGGGGACGCTCCTGAACTCAACACCCTGTTGCGTTGGTGTTGCGTTCAGGAGCGTCCCCACTGTTGCGTTCCAGACGCGCTTGACCGGTTCCATCGCGCCAACGGGCGGGGCCGGAGATCTCCTGATCGCGCTCGGGCTCCAGCGACGGGGGATCCTTTTCCGGGTCGTCGTAACGCTCGACCGTGCGGTAGAGGGTGGTGCGTTGGACGGGGGTGCGACCCATCTCGCGGATCAGACGGCGCATCTCTTCGGGGGGGAGGTTCTCGCCGTGGTCGGAGCCGGATTCACGACTGATCGACTCCTCCATCAGCGTGCCACCAAAATCGTTGGCGCCGGCCTCGAGGGCAATCTGAGAGAGCTTCGGACCCATCTTGACCCAGGACATCTGGATGTTGGTGATCCAGGGGCGCAGAAAGAGGCGAGCCACGGCGATCAAGCGAAGGTCATCCGCGCCCGAGGGACCGGGGCGGGAATGGGCCCATTGGCCGAGCACGTTCTTCTCGTGAATGAAGCCGAGCGGTACGAATTCGGTAAAGCCACCGGTCTGCTGCTGAAGCTCGCGGAGCACCCCCAGGTGCGTGGCGACGTGCGCCGGCTCCTCGATATGGCCGTACATGATGGTCGCGGTCGAGCGCAGGCCTTCGGCATGGGCCGCGCGCACGATCTCCTTCCAACGCCCGGTCATCAGCTTGTTCGGCGAGAGCACACGGCGCACCGAATCGTCGAGGATCTCCGCAGCCGTGCCCGGCATCGTGTCGAGGCCGGCATCGATCAGCCATCGCATCTGCTCTTCGAGCGGCATCCCGCTCTGCCGCGAGATGTAGTCCATCTCTTCCGGTGAGAACGCGTGGATGTGCAGCTCGGGGAACTCGGCCTTCAGGTGCGTAAGAATGCCGTGATAGTGGTGGTGGTCCTTTCGTGGATCGATCCCACCCTGGATGCAAACCTCCGTGGCCCCGCGGGAGATGGCGTTGCGCGCGTTGGCGTTGATCTCCTCGAAGCTGCGATCGAAGGCCTCAGCCTCATCTCGATGTCGCGCGAAGCCACAGAAGCTGCAGCCGACGTAGCAGACATTGGTGAAGTTGATGTTCCGGGTGATCACGAATGAGACGTCGTCGCCGCAGTCGTCCTTGCGCGCCACATCGGCGGCGCGCAGCAGCGCGTGGAAATCCGGCCCTTCGACGTGCAGCAGACTGAGCGCGTCCTCCTTCGAGAGCTCTCGGCCCGAAAGCGCCCCGTCCAACAGGACAGCGACGTCTTTCGAAACGTCAGCCAGCAATCGTTCGAGCATCACGCAGCCTCCAGACGCAGGCGGGAGCGCGCGTAGCCTTCATCGTTCGCCATCGCCCGAGTCGCCGCGAGCACGGCGGGGTCGAAGAAATCGGGCTTCGAAAGGTGACGGGGATACACGGGCAGCCTCTCTACCAGCGCCTGCCCGGCCGCCTGGCAGCGATCGCGAAGCTCCGCCAGCGCCGGCCAGGGCGCTTCCGGGTTGATGTAGTCGACGGTGATCGGTGAGACGCCACCCCAATCGCTCACGCCGCTGCGCATCAGCTCACCGATCAGGTTCGGCGCCAGGTTCGGTGGCGCCTGGATCTGGATATCGCGGCCCAGCACCAGCCGCGCCATCGCCACCCACCCGACCACCGCAGAATCCGGCAACGACGAGGCCCAGCGCATGCGTGTGCCGGGCTTCGGGTGGAAGGGCTGGATGATCGCTTCCTGGATGTGTTGATGGCGATCGTGCAGGTCGCGGATCGCGAAGAGCGTATCGACCCGCTCCGCGTCGGCCTCGCCGATCCCGATCAACATGCCGGAGGTAAACGGAATCCGAAGCTCTCCCGCCTCCTCGTGCATCCGAAGCCGCAGCTTCGGATCCTTGTCCGGCGCATACTGGTGGGCCTGGCCTTTGCCGCGCAAGCGGGGGCTGGTCGATTCGAGCATCAGCCCCATCGACGCGTTCCAGCGACGAAGCGCGGTCATCTCTTCGGCCGTGAGAATCCCGGCATTCGTATGCGGCAGCATGCCGCTCTCGAAGGACACCCTGCAGGCTTCCACCAGGTACTCGGCCGTCGAGGCAAAACCCGCGGCCGAAAGCCACTGTTTGTGGCTGCGGTAGGCGATCTCCGGCTTGTCACCCAGGCAGAAGAGCGCCTCGCTGCAACCCATCTTGGCGCCGGCCTTCGCAAGATCCGCAACCTCGTCCAGGCTGCAGGTCTTTGCCTCCGGGGAGTCGGGCGTCTTCGCGAATGTGCAGTAAGCACAACGATCCCGACATAGATTCGTCAGAGGAATGAATACGTTGCGCGAGAAGCTGACCTTCTGGTCCTGGGCGCGAGTCTTGCTCTCGTGAGCGCCCTGCTGAAGGATCGCAAGGACCTCGGGCTCAGCCATCCGAGCAGCCAGCCACTCGGCCTGGGCTCGAGGGATCCGTGCTTCATCGACGGCACGATCGACGATCTGGCTTGCTTGTTTTGCGTGGGGGGTCACAGGCTTGAGCCTAGCGCGGGCTGGAGGCGGACGATTCTTGCGAACTCGGCGTTTCCGCAGGCCTCCCGAAGAGGGCATGGGGCCCGTTGCGGGAATGCGGGCTCGCGAGGTGCGTCCTCATTCTACTCGTCCTTGATACCGACCCAGCCCCGCAGCGTCTCTGGATCAGTCTGATGCAGGAAATCCCCCGCCGGGAGTCCCTCCGGGTTCTGCTCTTTGATCGCCCGGAACAACCCGGCGAGAGCCGGAACCATCTTCTCACCTGGAAGCCGGGAGTAGAGCGGGTGGGCGGAGCGATCGCCGCCCCGGGAGCCTCCGACCAGCACCACATGGTCGTTCTTTCCGTAACCGTAGATGCCGATCTCGGCGGTGGGTGGGCGGGCGCAGTTGTTCGGACAGCCGGTCATGCGGATCACGACATCCACATCGCCAAGGCCCTGGGCCTCGAGCGCATCGAAATACGTCGGGAGGATGTTCTCGGCTTCGGTCATCGCCAGCCCGCAGGTGGGCTTGGCCGGGCACGCCATCGCGTTGGCGCGGGCAAGTTGCGAATCGCCTGTGGCCGCCAGACCGTGGCGCCCAAGGATGGCCTCGAGCGCGGCGCGGTCCCTCACATCGCAGAGCAGTAGATCCTGTTGGGCGGTCAGCACGACGGACAGGCCCAGCTGCTCGACGGCTTCGCGCACCGCGGCGCGCTGCGCACCCTTCAGCCGACCGCTCGCAACCGAGAGACCGTAATAGCTCGCACCCCCGCCTTGTTCGTGCCAACCGAGGTGCAGCTCCATCGGGGGAAGGGCCGCGGGCTCGAGTGAATCTTCGAGTTCGATCTCGAAGCGTTCACGCAGCGCCGTTTTCACTGCATCGACGCCGAGGCGCCGGATCGTGTACTTCCAACGCGCCTGTTTGCGATCCTTCCGGTCGCCATTCTCCTTCTGCAGGATCACGATCGCGCGACAGGCTGCAACGACCTGCTCGCGGCGAACCCGCCCAAGGTGGAGGCCGAGCAGCGCCGCGGTATTCGGATTGTTGTGCGAGAGCCCGAGCCCACCGCCGGTATAGAGCTCCCAGACCTTCCCGGTCCCGTCGACCGGAAGCAGCCCCACATCCTGGGTGCGAAGATCGACTGAGTTGTCCCGCGGGTGGGCGAGCCCGATCTTGAACTTCCGCGGCAGGTACTGCTCGCCGTAGAGCGGCTCCTCCGGGGTCACCCGACCAGCCGTCGCACCCTCTTCGTCGCTGAGAAAGATCTCGAAGTAGGAGGTCGTGCGCGGAGCCAGCTCGGCAGCGATCTCTTGGGACAGCTCCTGTGCACCACAATCCGTATCCGGATCGAGGGTGTCGATCGGCGAGCCCATCAGGTTGCGGTTCACGTCGCCACAAGCACCGAGGGTCCCATGATCCAGGTAGCCCTTGTTCAGGTGACGGATCATCGCTCCGAGCTTGTCGCCGTAGACCCGATGGTATTGGACGGCCTGGCGAGAGGTGATGCGCAACGTGCCGTCGGCATAGGCCTCGGCCGCATCGTCCAATGCGATCCACTGCCGGCCAGTGAGCCGTCCGCCGGCCGGATTCTTGATCCGAACCATGCAGAAATGGTCCTGGGTCTTCTTGCCGCGTTCGCCACGGGCCTGCTGCTTGTAGATGCCGAAGAACTTCGAGAGCTCCTTCGCGTTCCCGGAAAGAGTCTCTCGCTCGCCGCTCCCCATCTCGACGAGCTCGTCCCGGAAGCTGTGGGGCTCCTTCGGGTCCAGCACGTGGAACAGTCCCTTGCTTTCGACCTTGATTCGCTCGTTCTTGGACATATCCGCGAGCGAGCCGGTCAGAAGGGTGACGACCGGGCCGGAGGGCAATTCACGAGGCACGTGGGGATCTCTTCTCGAGGGCTAGGGGAAGGCCGGAAGGATGGAGCATCGCCCCCGGGGACAGGAAGAGACAGAACCTAACCCAGAGCCAGAAATCGAGGAAGTCCTGTCCCCCGGGGGCAACCTGTCACCCTTCTGGGGTCACCTACCTCCAGGGGCACAGGTCAAGACCCGAGTTCAAAGGGCCGATGGCCACGACAGGGAGACCCATCAACTCATGATCCGCGTTTGGGCCAGGCTTTGGCGAAGGCTGACACTCAGCATCCGACTGGGCCTCTTCATCTTCTGCATCTGTCTATTTGGGATCCAGGTGGGATCGCTCGACCTGGCGCTGGGCTCTGGTCTGGAGGGCTGGACCGCCTGGGCCGCTGCGGCCTTGGCTGGCCTGGTGGCCACTTTGTGGACTCGACCGATCGAGGCCGTCGTCGAGGCCGCCCACCATCTGGTGGCGGGCGAAGACGTGAGCCTGCTCGAGGACAGGGACGAGAGCGAGCTGCGCTTCCTGGCTCGCGCCGTCGATGAGCTGGGCACCCAGCTCGACGAGAGCCGCCGAGAACTCGTGGCCCGCAACCACCAGTTGGAGCAGGCGAACGAGGTGTTGGAGCAGCTCTCGATCACCGACGGCTTGACGAGACTGCACAACCATCGCCACTTCCAGGATCACTACCTGAGCGAAACACGACGCTCCGATCGGACGGGGCATCCGCTGTGTCTGGTGCTGATCGACATCGATGACTTCAAGCGCCTGAATGACGACTTCGGCCACAGCGTGGGCGATCGAGTGCTCTCAGGCGTAGCGATGGTGATGAACGAACAGGTGCGCGAGACGGATTACCTGGCCCGCTACGGCGGCGAGGAGTTCGCGATGCTGCTGCCGGAAACCACGTTGGAGGGGGCGATCCAGCTCGCGGAGAAGCTCCGCTTTGCGGTCGCCGCGGCGCGCTTCGATATACCGGGCGCTGCCGATCCCGTCCGTGTCACGGTCTCCCTCGGTGTAGCCCTGTTCTCGAACTCTCCCGACGAGACCTTCAATGCCGCCGATCGCGCACTCTACGATGCCAAGGCGAGCGGCAAGGACTGCGTCGTCAGCGCAACAAGTTAAGAAAGGGGGCCGGAGTTAAGTATTCACTTGTTTCTGGTGGGGGGTACCCC
>JAAELW010000061.1 GCA_024226235.1 bacterium | reverse complement strand
TCCTGGTCATCGCGGCGCTGACTTTCCGAATCGATGGGCTGGACCGGGAGCGCGATCGCGAGCGGGAGACAGCGATCGTGAAGGAAGGGCTGCAAGTCGTCGCCACCGAGATCGAGGCGGCGATCATGTCACGGGCATTATTGATGCGGCCGCTGGACGCTCTGGTGGCTACGAATCCGGAAGTCACACCCGAGCGATTCCAGACCTTTGCAGCGCAGGTCTTGTCGCGTCATCGCCAGTCGGGTGTTCGCAGCCTCCAGCTTGCACGAGGGTCGGTCGTTTCTCACTTGTATCCCCTTCAGGGAAATGAGCAGGCCCTGGGCCACGACCTGCTCAATGATCCGGCGCGGGGACCTGCGGTTCGGGCGGCGATTTCCGCAGAAGGCTTCGTCCTCGAAGGCCCCTACCGGCTCCGCCAGGGGGGCCGGGGCGTGGTGATTCGTGCGCCGATCTTCCTTGTGGGAGAGGAGGCCCCGGATGCGGTGAAGGACTACTGGGGCCTGGCCATCGTGGTGTTGGACTTCAGCCTGGTCCTGGACGGGTTGGGATTCGATACGTGTGATTGCGCGCTTCGCATGGAGGCTGGCATCGGTTCGGATGACTCGATCCTTCGCGGACGTGAGAATGTCTTCGATTCGGACGGCGTGCGAATAACCATCCCTCTTCCAGGGGCGACATGGGAGCTGGCGGCTCCCCCTCCATCCGAAGAACTCACCGCGACGCTTTTCTCTCCGATTCGCCTGACCGGAGGCATGGCTTCGCTGTTTCTGACGGCGCTCACATGGTTCGGTGTCACCCGGCGGCAAAGGCTGGCCGCGGCCGTCGAAGAGGCGGCAGGGGGCCTGATGAGAAGCGAGCGTCGGCAGCGCGCGTTGATGGAGGCAGCCCCAGCCGGGATCTACGAAGCCGATGCCGACGGTCGATGCAACTACGCCAACCCCGGTTGGTGTGAGTTGGCGGGGCTCCGGCAAGAGCAGGTGCTTGGCGATGTGTGGTTCCACATGGCTCACCCGGACGATCAGGAATCGATCACCCACTGGTGGGGGCAGCTCCTGCAGCAGGATGCCAGCTCGCCTCTCGAGTATCGATTCCTCAAGTCCGATGGAAGTTCGACATGGGTGGTGGGAACCGCGGAGGTGACCAGGGGCCTGGACGGAGAGCTCCTGTTCGTAACCGGAGCGGTCCTCGACATCACGGCGAGGAAACGGGCGGAAGACGAACGTCGGGAACTCGAGAACCGCGTTCTTCATTCGCAGAAGCTCGAGAGCCTCGGTGTTCTTGCCGGAGGAATTGCTCACGATTTCAACAACCTCCTGGTCGCGGTTCTCGGTCACGCCGGTCTCGCACTCGAGAGCCTGCCCGCCGAGGCGTCCGCCCGACATGATCTCGAGGAGGTCGAGCTGGCGGCGAAGCGGGCTGCCGACCTCTGTCAGCAGATGCTCGCCTACGCGGGTCGCGGGAAGTTCAAGGTGGGGCCGGTGGCTCTCAACGGATTGATCTCCGAGATCACGGAGCTACTCGGGGTTTCGGTATCCAAGGAGGTCAACGTTCGATTCGACCTCAGCGAAGACATCGAAATCATCGAGGCGGATGGGACCCAGCTGCGCCAGGTGTTGATGAATCTCATCATCAACGCAGCCGAGGCGATGCCGGAGGGTGGTGTCGTCGAGATCCGGACACGCTCCCGGCAATGCGGTGCGGAGGATTTGGCAGAGGCGCGTTTCGGTGCTGAGTTGACTCCCGGACGATACGTCTTGCTCGAGGTGGTCGATCACGGTCAGGGGATCGACGAAGGGAACCTCCAGCGAGTGTTCGAGCCCTTCTACACCACCAAGTTTGCCGGCCGCGGCCTCGGCATGTCGGCGGTCTTGGGCATCGTGCAACGCCACGCGGCGGCCATCCAGGTGGAGACCGCCATCGGTAGCGGAACGGCGTTCACCGTGTTCTTTCCCGCCAGTGCAAACCGGGACCTGGAAGTTTCCGTCCGCGTGAGACCGAGCGATACGTGGAAGTGTGAGGGAACGATCCTGGTCGTCGACGACGAAGACTCGGTTCGCCGTCTGGCCGCACGGATCCTGGAGCGGTTGGGCTTTCAGGTCATACAGGCATCTTCGGGCGTAGAGGCCGTAGAGTTCTTCGTCGAGCGATCCGATCAGATCGTGGCCGTGATCCTGGACCTCACCATGCCCGGCATGGGAGGGGAGGAGTGCTTCGTCGAGCTTCGTCGGATTCGTAACGACGTACGCGTACTACTCGTGAGTGGCTACAGCGAGAGCGATGCGATCGGGCGTTTCGTCGATGGCCAGATCGCCGGCTTCTTGCAGAAGCCGTATGGGCCGCAGACTCTCACGGATGGGCTCCGCGCGATCCTGGGTTGAGCTCGGGTTCGAAGTCCACGAGTACGGGCGCACTGGCATCTCGCGTCTCGAGCAGTCGCAACGCAGCATCGAGAACCGCATGTTGGCGGGCGGGTTCACCCGGCGCATCGAGAGGGTATCCATGGCGAAAGGGTACGAAGAGTGCGCGCGGCGGGCGGACCTTTTCAGCGACCTTTCGAAGCAGTTGGATTGCGACCGTCGAGATCCCCTTCCTCTCCATCTCGGCTGCCACCAGACTCACGGTCTGGTTGCACATCGGTCAAACGGGAATCAGAAGAGCGATGTCGACGGAGTCGTGAGCGAGCAGGCTCGCCGCTTCCGGCGCCGTATCGCGGACGAGTCGGCCGGGCGCTGTGATCGAGCCCATGAAGGAAAGATGGCTGCGAGCGAGTGAACCGATACGGCCCGACGCAACCAGTTCCCTGGCCCGATCGATCGGAAAGGCCAGGTTGGGATCGCTGCCCAGCCCCGTGTGGTCGAACGACTCGCTTCGATGGGTATCGATGAACTCGGAACCCTCGACGTCGCTGGGAATCCTCCGGTAGCTGAAGTCTCCGCCGCGCAACGACTCGTCGAAGGGTTGTTGGTCGGGGAGCACGAAGCCGGCGCTCGAGACGAGTGCGAGTCGACACTCCGAAAGCGGCTTCTCCAACGGTGTCCAGGGCACAGGGTCGATGCGACGCCAACGATACGCCCCCAGGACCGCCCGGACCGTGATCGAAAACTCGTTGAACTCACCCACTGCGCCGTCGCCCCGTCATTGACGTCAGATCCTCGAGTCCGGCCCTCGCCCGAAGATACCAGCGCTTGATGCGCTGCCCATCTCGATCCTCGCTCCTCAACTCCTGCTTGACATTGGCACGGATTTCTGGTTAATGGCCCAATAGGCGGGCTGGATTCGGAATCTGGACGGACGGTCTGAGCCATGGAACTGAAACTGAGCTGAATCTGAACGAATCTGGGGGCCTGGCACATGACACTGCGCGCGAATCCGAGCCGAAAGAACCTGCTCCGAGTCTTGTTTCTCCTGGTTTCTCTCGCCTGGCTGCTCGCCGCGACCTGCGGTGGCCCTCCGACCATCAAGATCACCTCCCCGAGCCAGAGTACCTTCACCAATGATGCCAGCGTCCTCGTCACCGGCACCATTGCGAACGTTTCGGCTGCGCAAATGGTCGAGGTGCGGGTCAATGGGACACCGGTTGTCGTTACCGCAGGTAGTTGGTCGACCACCGTGGCGCTCGATTCGGTCGCCGTCTTCAACCCGATCGTGGCGGAGTTGGAGCTCACCTCCACGACCAAGCGCGATCGAGTGACCGTGGTCGCCGGCGATGGGGTCACCACCGGATACGTACTCGACGGCGGTTTCTCCCCCGAGAGCGTGGGGCTGCGCCTCAACGACAGCGCTCTCGACGACATCGAGTCGGTGGTGACCGACCTGGTCGACTTCGACCCCTCCACGATGATCTCGGTCGGAACCCTCGTCATCGAGGACTACTGCGCCGTCAGTCTCATCTGGTGCATCGGATGGGTCGACGTCTATGTGGCGAACCCGCCGCCGACCATCTCTGGCTTCGGGATCGACATCGATTCCCTGACGGGCGCTGTGGCGGGCGACGTCAACCTCGACGACCTGCAGGTCGACCTCGACATCGTCGGCACCGGTGTGGCGCCGAGCTGTGGTCTGCGGGTCACGGCCGCCCAGACCGATATCCTCGGCGACTACGACCTCGCACCCGATCCGGGCGATCCGAGCGCGGTCGACGTCAACCAGGTCGGGATCGTCGACGTCGTCTTCAGCAGCTTCAACGATGAGTTCACGTCCGGCATCTGCGACTTCCCGTTGATCGGAGATCTGATTCAGCTGATCATCGGAGACGTACAGCCGATGGTGGAGGGCGGACTCGAGGACTTCATGAACGATCCGGATGGCGCCGGACCGCTCGATGGCCCGGTGGCCGATGCGATCGAAGTGGCACTGGCCGAGATCTCGATCGCCGGTGATATCGGGGCTGCGATTGGGGTGAATATGGAGGCGCCGCTGGTCGACATCGTCGAAGACACCGCGGGTCTCACGCTCCAGTCCGATTCCTCTATCACCGCTAGCCTGCCTCTCCCGGAGGCACCGGATCTCCCTGCCTCCTATACGCTGGAAACGACCTTCCCCGTCTTCGGCGCCACTGCGCCCGGCGGATCACCGTACGGGATCGGGATCGGAATTTCTCCGTCGGCCTTCAACCAACTCCTGAAGGCGGAAATCGAGAGCGGTCTGCTGATCTCGACCCTCACCGAATTCGATCTCGGCTACGGCCCGATCCCTCTCACTGCCGGGTTCCTCGGTGCCTTCTTGCCGGAGCTTCTCTCCTACCCCGTAAGTGAGCCGATGGTGATCAATCTGGCGCCGAAGCTGGCGCCTATCATCACTGCCAACCCAGGGCCGGCGGGTGAGCTGCTCGAGCTCAAGATCTCCGATCTCGAGGTGGTGGTGGAGCTGGCCGCACCGGCCAATACGCGGTTCCTGGTGCTGGCTGTGGATGCCGACCTCGGGGTCGATCTCAGCTTCGCTGGGGGTGTCCTGAGCTTCGTGATCAGCGAAGTCGCCACCCAAGACATCGGGATCACCATCCGCCACAACTCGCTGGGTACCAACGAGGCCAGTCTGTTGGCACTGCTTCCGGTTCTTCTCGCGCAGGCGCTGCCGACCCTCGGCGATTCACTGGGGGCTTTCCCGATTCCGGGTGTGCTGGGCTTCGACCTCTCACCGGTCGAGGTCGCAAAGAACGGCGACTTCGTCGGCATCTACGCCGATCTGGTACCGGCCCCGTAGGCGCCCGGCCGGACTCACCGGCGGTTTGGTGAGGCTCGTGCTGGGAGCAAAGGTCGTCGGAATCTGAGTGTGAAGCTGGCCCCCGCCCCGATACTCGTGATCGCCATCTGCGCGCTGCTGGTGCACGCCCCCCGTGTCGCCGGCGGGGTAGTTCCGGTCGAAGACGATTGCTCCGAGTTGGCCGATGGGCCGTTGCCGGGTGAGGAAGGGAAGGGCTCTCGCATCTGCGGGCAGCAGCCCGAGGAGCGGAGTTCCCTGCCAGCCCAGGCACCCGATCTCGCGCGGCTCGAGGCGGAGGGCGATAGCGACGTCAGCCACTACCTCCTCGAGATCGAGATCATTCCAGAGTATTCAGGCCAGACGGTGACTGCAGTGCGCGTCGAGGGAGTGAGCACCATCGATTTCGAGCCCACGGTCGCCGGCCTGACCACTTTCACGGTGGACCTGCACGCGCCCCTCACAGTCAACGCAGTGACGGGCGATGTGGGGAGCTGGGCTCGCGCCGGGGATACCGTCGAGATCACGCTCGACCGCGCCTACGGCGTGGGCGAGCCGGTACAGGTGTCGGTGGATTACGAAGGCTATCCACAGGACACCGGCTTCGGCGCCTTCCGCTGGTGGATGCGCAACGGCGAACTCGTGGTCGCGACTCTCTCGGAGCCCTTCTACGCCCGCTATTGGTGGCCCTGCAAGGATACCCTGGATGACAAGGCGACGATGCAGATGCACGTCACCGTGCCCACCGAGATGGTGGCGCTCTCCAATGGCCTCGATCAGGGAAGCCAGCCGCTCGGGGGAGGCCGCACCCGGTACTTCTGGCAAGAGACCCATCCGATGATTCCGTACCTCGCCTCACTGGCCATCACCGGCTATGAGCGGTACGACCTCCAGTACACCTACGACGACGGCGGGATTCCCGCCAGCATGCCGGTCCCCTGTTATGTCTATCCAGATCACTGGGACTACGGCGCCGATCAGCCGAATGCGGCCCAGAAGAGCGGCTGTGACGAGCTTCCCGGCATGCTGGGTACGTTGTCCCAGCTCTATGGCCAGTATCCGTGGATCGACGAGAAGTACGGGGTCGTCGAGACGGGTGGCTCCGGGGGCCTCGGGGCCAGTATGGAGCATCAGACATTGAGCAGCATGTGGCGGCTCGACAGCTACAGCGACATCATGGCCCATGAGCTGGCGCACCAATGGTGGGGCGACGAAGTAACCTGCCAGACCTGGTACGACATCTGGCTGAACGAAGCCTTCGCGACCTACGGAGAGGCCCTCTACCGGGAGTTCAAGGTGGGAGGCTCCAGGAGCCTGTACTGGAACCGCATGAACGACCGGCGTCCGTCCACGCCCGATCGCCAGGTCTACCGAACCAGCGTCGCCACCTCGGGAGACATCTTCTCCATGAACGACATCTATCAGAAGGGCTCCTGGGTCGTGCACATGCTCCGCCATGTACTGGGTGACACGGCTTTCTTCGCTGCACTGACCGACTATCGCGCGGGCTTTGCGGATGATTCCGCCACCACTGCCGAGTTCGTGGCCTCGATCTCTGCGAGCTTCGGGGAGGACCTGACCTGGTTCACCGACCAGTGGATCATGAATCCAGGCAGCCCCGATTACCAGTGGAACTACGCTGTTCAGACCCTTGGTAGTCAGACCTACCTGAAGCTCGGCGTTTGGCAGGACCAGAGCACCGAGGGTTACGGCCTGATCACGATGCCCATCGACATCCGCGTAACGACAGCCTCGGGATCCACCAGCCACCGAATCTGGAATGACGACTGGACCGAGTATTACGTCCTGCCCGTCGACGGTGTCCCTTCCGCAGTCGAGTTCGACGCGGAGGAAGGGATCTCCGACCACAACGACGTTCTTTGGGACAGCCGCTCGCAGGTGGGAACGGCGCTTGCGCCCCCGCCGGCCCTTCTCGTGGCCGATGTCGCGCTGCCGACGATGCCGGGCGCCCCGACTTCGGTGTTGCTCCGCTTCTCGGAGGACATCGCCAGCTTCGACGCGACCGATATGCAACTCACCGGAACTTCCACGGGCACCCACGCGCCCGATTCATGGAGCTACGACTCGGTTGCTCGTGAGGCATCCGCAACCTGGGAAGCACTCCCGCCTGACTCCTACCTCCTGGAAGTTCTCGACGCGGCAATTTTTGCGAACGGAAAGGCCCTTGACGGCGAGACTGACTCAGATGCGTGGTGGGACGACGTGACTCTCCCCTCTGGCGACGGACAGCCCGGAGGCGATGCCGGGATCCTTTTCGACATCGACTGGCCCGAGTGCAACGACGGCGCGGACAACGATGGGGATGGGTGGACCGACTTCCCCGACGATCCGGGATGCCTCGACGCGGACTGGCCCATCGAGGATCCGCAGTGCCAGGATGGCCTCAACAACGACCCTGGACAAGATGGTCTCATCGACTTCGACGGGGGTCTTTCAGTGCTGGGATACGTGGCGTCCGACCCGGATCCACAATGCCTCGGGTTTGCCTGGAGGAACAGGGAGGGCAATAGCGCGACCTGCGGGCTGGGCATCGAGCTGGCCCCGCTGCTCGCCGGCCTCTGCTGGCTACGGCGACGCCGCCAGGTCGACCACGCAACGGAGTTCTCCGGGTGATATCCCTGCGTTCGGTTTCGAAGGTCTATTCCGCGGAGACAAGGGCCGTCGATCGCGTAAGCCTCGAGGTCGAGGCCGGTGAAATCGTCGTGCTGCTCGGCGCTTCGGGGTGCGGCAAGACCACGACTCTCAAGATGATCAATCGCCTGGTCGAATGCAGCGACGGTGAGATCCACATCGATGGGCGAAACATCGCCGGATTGGATCCCGTCACTCTTCGGCGCAGCATCGGTTACGTCTTCCAGGGAATCGGACTCTTCCCTCATCGAAGTGTCGCGGCCAACATCGCAGCCGTTCCCACGCTACTCGGATGGGATCCGAGGCAGATCGAGGAGCGTGTCGACGAACTGTTGACACTCGTCGGGCTACCCCCCAACGAGTATCGAGCCCGCCGTCCCCACGAGCTTTCGGGGGGTCAGCAGCAGCGCATCGGTGTCGCGCGTGCGCTCGCGGCGAGACCTTCCATCCTGCTCATGGACGAGCCGTTCGGAGCCGTTGATCCCGTCACGCGGGATGGACTTCAGCGCGAGCTTCTCGCGATGCGCGAGAAGCTCGGACTCACCATCCTGCTGGTAACCCACGACGTCAATGAAGCGCTGCTGCTGGCCGATCGCGTCGCCGTCATGGCAGCCGGGCGGCTGCTCCAGTTCGATGCGCCCGCCGAGCTCTTTGCCCATCCGGCGACCGAGGCCGTAGCAGCGTTGCTCGAGATGCCGCGCCGACAGGCCGACCGCCTGTACGCCATGTCCCATCCAGGTCAGACCGACCCGGCGGTCACGTGAGCTGGCAACAACTGGAGAGTCAGCTCGCCCATTTGCCCGACTATCTTTCGAGCCACCTCCTGCTGGCCGTCGCGGCCATGGCTCTGGGGATCGCGATCAGCTTGCCGCTTGCAATCCTGGCGCTTCGCGTTCGACCGATCGCGGGACCTCTCCTCGCGGTGGCCAGCATCATCCAGACGATCCCGGGGTTGGCCTTGCTCGCACTCATGGTGCCGTTGCTGGGGCGCATCGGTCTGCTTCCGGCGCTGATGGCGCTGGTGCTCTACAGCCTGCTCCCGGTGCTCCGCAACACGGTCACCGGCGCAAGCGAGGTCGATCCCAACGTGCTCGAGGCTGCGCGTGGAATCGGCATGACGGACAATCAGGTGCTGTGGCGGGTGCAGATTCCGCTCGCGATGCCCGTCATCGTGGCCGGGGTTCGTACCGCGTCAGTCTGGACAGTCGGCATGGCTACGCTGTCGACCCCAGTCGGTGCGACTAGCCTGGGAAACTACATCTTCAGCGGCCTGCAGACGCAGAACATGGCCGCAGTGATGCTTGGGTGCGTCGCATCGGCCTCACTCGCGATCGGTCTCGATCTCCTCATCCGGATCGCCGAAGTGGCCTCAGTGCGTCGCGATCCGCGTCTCGCTGCCATCCCGCTGGTCGGGCTTGCGCTGGCGGTGGGGCTCGCCTCCTGGCCTCAGCTGAGCGATGCGCTGCGCGAATCGCCCAGACCTCGCGCCGTCGTGGGCGCCAAGACCTTTACCGAGCAGTACATCCTGGCGCAGCTCATCACCAGTCGGCTGGAGGCTGCGGGGTTCGAGGTCGACACGCTCGACAGCCTGGGCTCGACGGTGGTCTTCGATGCTCTGACCACCGGTGAGATCGACATCTATGTCGACTATTCGGGGACGATATGGGCCAATCACATGAAGCGAGGGGATACGCCTCCCGCATCGGAGGTTCTCGCTGAGATGGCGGCATGGCTCGACCGCGAGCATCGGGTGCTATCGCTGGGCCCGCTCGGCTTCGAAAACGCCTATGCGCTGGCGATGCGGCGTGATCGTGCCGATGCGCTCGGAATCTCCACGATCGAGGACCTCGCGCGCAGGTCGCCGCAGCTCAGCGCCGGCGGTGATTACGAGTTCTTTGCTCGCCCGGAGTGGATCGCGGTTCGCGACCGCTACGGGCTCGATTTCAAGCAGCAGCGCAGCCTCGACTCCACACTGATGTACAGCGCCGTAGTCGAGGAGGAGGTAGACGTGATCAGCGCTTTCTCGAGCGACGGGCGTATCGCCGCGTACGATCTGCGGGTCCTCTCCGATCCGCTTCAGGCCTTTCCCCCGTATGACGCCGTGGTGCTGCTCTCCCAGTCTGCGCGTTTTCGCCCCGAACTCGTCGCTGCACTCACGCCGCTGATCGGAGCAATCGACGATGACTTGATGCGAAGTGCGAACAAGCTGGTCGACGTAGATTCGAAGACGATCGTGGAGGCAGCCGCTTCGTTGGATGCGGCGACGCGACCCTGAGACGCCTCTCCTTCCGGCGGTTTGGAAGGTCCAGGGCCTATCTGCATCCGACGAAGCGCAGGGCACTCTGGCTGTGCTCGATCACGCGATCGAAGACCTCGAGAACGTACTCGATATCCTCGCCAGTCGTTCCCACTCCCAGAGAGAGACGTACCGAGCAATGGGCGTCTTCGTCCGACAAGCCCACGGCGCGAAGCACGTGAGACGGATCTGGGTTGCCCGATTTGCAGGCCGAGCCGGACGAGAAATAGACTCCATGGCGGTCGAGCGCCAGCACCAGCGATTCCCCGCGCATCCCAGGGAGTACCAGATTCGCGGTATTCGGGGTGCGGGGGGCTCCCGCACCACTGATGCGTGCTCCCTCGATACGCCTACACATCCCCCGCTCGAGCCGATCGCGCAATGATGCAACGCGCTCGCGTCCGCCGGCGTTCTCGCGCCGCTGGGCCAACTCGCAGGCTTTTCCAAAGCCCACGATGCCAGCGACATTTTCCGTTCCAGCGCGCAGCCCCCGTTCTTGTCCGCCTCCGTGCATCAAGGGCAAGAGTTCCAGGCCGCGTTTCACGTAGAGTGCGCCAACGCCCTTGGGCCCGTTCAGCTTGTGGCTGGATACGCTGAGGAGATCGACACCCAGATCATCCACGTCCACGGGAATCTTGCCGAGGGCCTGCACCGCATCGGTGTGGATGAGCACGCCGTGCTCGTGACAGATCTTCGCCAACTCGGCGATCGGCTGGATCGTTCCGAGTTCGTTGTTGGCAAGCATCACACTGACAAGCACGGTATCTGGACGCAGAGCTGCTTCGAGTGAGGAGGGGTCGACCAGGCCATTGGAATCGACTGGCAGGATCGTCGTCTCGAAGCCCGCCGCGTCAAGCGCTGTACAGGTTTCCAGGACCGCTGGGTGTTCGACAGCGCTCGTGATCAGGTGGCCACCTTTCCGAAGGTCGGAGCGTGCGACTCCCTGGATGGCCAGGTTGTTGGCCTCGGTACCCCCTGCGGTAAAGACGATGCGCCGGGCAGTGCAGTTGATCAGGTTCGCGAGCCCGCGCCGCGCGGCCTCCACGGCCAGACGGCTGGCGGCGCCGCGCCCGTGGATGCTGGACGGGTTGCCGCCCTCGTCTCCCAGAAACGGCAGCATCGCCTGCAGCACTTCGCCCGCGACGGGTGTACTGGCATTGTGATCGAGATAGACCTCGCGCCTTTCGGGCTCCGGTGTCAGCGTCGGCGCCCGCCCACCTCCCGGGGCGTCGCTGCGGAGGGAATCTCGCGTCTCGGGAGGATGCTCGGCATTCCGTTCGGGGTGGTCACCAGCATCGGGTCCGCCCCCCTGCGCTTGCTCCTCGGCTGGCCCCGCATCGCACGGAACGACCTCGCACAGGAGCGCCTTGTAGACCGGAAAGCCGCTGATCGGATCGTAGTTCTGCAGGTCAGTCAGGTCGTTGACGTTGCACTCCTGCCAGGACTCCGATCCCAGGGGACCGCCTCCGCCCATGTTGGCATCGATGGCGCCAGGAACGATGTCGTCGGTGACGTCGGCCCGAAAGCGCGCTCGGCCCCGCGGCGTCTCGACCCAGACCCAGGCGCCAGACTCGATCCCACGTGCCCTCGCGTCCTCGACGTGGAGGGTGACCTGCGGATCGCGCGCGCGTTCGGAGAGGATCGCCACGCCATGGTGCTGCGACCTGAAATCCGCAAAAATCCGAGCGCCCGAGTTGAAGACCAGCGGATATTTCCGCGCCAAGTCGGGCCGCGCTATCGGCCCCTCGCTGACCTCTGTGTAGATCGGCAGCGGATCGTAGCCGTGCTCTTCCAGGATCGATGACGCGATCTCGAACTTGCCGCTGGGGGTGGCAAACCCCGTCTGCCCGTCCTCACGCAGCCCACCCTTCTCCCATTTCTTGTACTGCATCATGGCGGTTTCGATCCGAACTTCACCGCCGGCCTCTCGTACGTCTTCGAGCGAAAAGCCAGAGCCCTCCAGGACGTACCGAAGACGTGCTTCGTCACCCTGTGGGTAGAGGTCGCCGTAACCGAGACGACGTGCCAGTTCGGTGAGGATGTGAAAGTCGTCGCGCGCGTCGCCCACTGGTTCTATCAGCTTCTCGCGCAGAGCAAACATCGGACCGTAGACCATGTACGAGTCGATCTCGTACAGGGTCGTTGCCGGTAGCACGATGTCGGCATGGGCTGCATCGGCGGTCAGATAGCGGTCGACGCAGACCAGGAAGTCCAGGGCGTCGAGGGTATCGCGCCAGATCGCTGGTTCAGGCCAGGCCGTGATGATGGAGCCACCCAGGATCATCATGGCCCGGATCCGGTAGGGGTCGCCGTGCAAGACGCTCTCCGGAAGAGCGATGGCGTGGGACTCGCCGCGATACATGGAGTAGACCGGAAATCGGTCGCGTCCCAGCGCCTTCTTGACATTCGGATTGGGAACCAGCCCGGCCCGATTGATCGGAAACTGGTTCTCCTTCATGCGGATGCACAGTCCACCCGGAACGTCGAGCTGACCGGCTAGCGCCCAGAGCGTGAAGACGGCACGGATGGCCTGAACACCGCTATCCGAGTACTCGAGACCCGTGTACATCACGGGAGCCGCGCCGCGGGCATTCGCGATCTCGCGAGCAAGTCTGCGGATCGTTTCGGGCGGCACCCCCGTGATCTCGGCGGCCACTTCGGGGCGGAAGTGCTGCGAGTACTGAGCGAGTTCTTCGAAACCGAGAGTCCAGTCGGTCACGAACGACTCGTCGTATAGCTCCTCTTCGATGAGCACGGCGATCATGCTGAGCGCCAGCGCGCCGTCCGTTCCGGGGCGAGGCGCGATCCATTCCGCTTCAGTCGCCTTGGCGGTCTCCGTGCGGCGAGGATCGATCGACACAATCCGTGTACCGCGCCGACTGGCACGAACGATCCTGTCGAACAAAAGAGGCGGCGAGTCTGTTGCCGGGTTGGCACCCCACACCACCACCAGATCTGCCTGATCGACATCCGGATCGAGCGTAATGTGCATCTCGCCAAACGTGACGTGTGGCGCAATCATCGCAAACGAGACGTAGCAGAGTGCGCCCACCCCTAGCGTGTTGGGTGAGCCAAAAGGAAAGAGCACACTCGAAGCCGACGAGACCGCGACATCGGCTGGTTGAAAGATATCGCAGAGGGAGAGTTCGAAGCTGCCACGCCCGGTGTAGATGGCGACGGCCTCGGGCCCGGATTCGGCCTTGATCGCGCGGAAGCGCGCCTCGATCTCATCGAAGGCCTCCTCCCAGCTGATCGGCTCGAATTCGTTCGTCCCCTTCTCTCCCACGCGCCGCATCGGGGTCTGCAGTCGATCCGGATCGTGAACGATCTCGGGGGAATGCGCCCCAATCGTGCAGAGCATGCCGAGAGGGTGATCCGGATGAGGCTTTACCTCTTCGATTCGTCCACTTTCGAGCTGCACGCGCACAAAGCAGCCCGCCGGGCAGATGCCACAGATGCCATCGCGAGTTGAGGATTCTGCAGCGCTCGCGAAGCTACGCGCCTTCATGAATTCTCCGGGCTAGAGCCGCTCGAGGAGCAGGACTGCAAACCAGCTACGCGGGTCGGTGAAGACCTCTTTCACGCCGAACCCCGTCTTCAGCAACCGTTCCTCCAGCGGATCGAGGCAGAACTTGCGCGAGATCTCGGTGTGGATGCACTCGCCGGCCTTGACCTGATGTCGGATTCCGAGCGGTGCGAGGTAGATCTCCTGGGCCGTGACGAACTCCGCGTAGATTTCTATCTGCTGCGCCTCCGCGTTGTAGTGTGCTCGATGCTCCACCGCATCGATATCGATCGAGGACCCCAGCTCACGGTTCAATCGGGTGAAGAGGTTGCGCGTGAAGGCCGCCGTCACCCCGGCAGCATCGTTGTAGGCGGCTTCCAACGTCTCGGTATCCTTGTGCAGATCCGCGCCGAGCAGGAAGTAGTCGCCTTTGGGCAGGTGCCGGGCCGCGGTTTCGAAGAAGTCACTGAATGAGGAATCAGAGAAATTCCCGATGGTGCTACCGAGAAAGACCATCATCGTCGTGCCTAGATGCGGTACGACCTCGAACGAGTCGTGGTAGGTCGATGGAGCCGCGAAGAACTCGACCGCTGGCAAGTCGCGCTCGATGCTCTGCCGACCCTTCTCGAGCGCCGAAGGGCTCACGTCTACCGCCAGATAGCGTGGCGAGGCGTCCAAGTCGCGGTATGCGCGAAGCAGGTGGTGCGTCTTGCGCGAGGTTCCGGCGCCGAACTCCATGATCGTGAGTGGTCCGGTCAGCGCGGCGATCCGTTCCGCCTGGGCACTCAGGATCGCCTCCTCGGTTCGCGTGGGGTAGTACTCGGGCTGCTCGCAGATCTCCTCGAAGAGTTCGCTGCCCCGCGCGTCATAGAGGTACTGGCAGTCGAGGGAACGCGCAGGTGCGGAGAGCCCCGCGTCCACGTCCGTGGCAAATTGCAGACGAAGCTCGCTCTCCGTCTGTGTTGCACTCGGCAACGTACGCAGCAGTGCGGCGAGGTCCAAAGAGGTTGGATGCCCCCCCGCAATATGTTCTTCCATCTCCTCGGCCATCAGGCATCGGCTCCAATCATCCCGGAGTCGCAGCGTGAAGTGCAACAGTCCGCTGGTTGCGTAACCACCAAAGCGTGGCACGCATCCACATCGGGAGCAACCCGTCCGGACGATCCCGATTCTTGCCAATCCGATGTGTACAGGACTACCGGGCCGTGTTGGTGCTCTCTCACCTCACGGGGTGGGCTCGACCGACAACTGAACCGACATCGTGTGGCCGTCATCAGCGATGTTCCGGTTCCCCATCCCGGGGTACCCCCCGGCCGTGAAGTTGTTGTCGATGGTGTCGTTCTTGCCGAGCCGGATCGCCATTTCGTCACCGTTCGCCGTCGGGAACCAGGTGTTGGAGTTCGAGAAGGCATCGAGGTCGAAGGCGAAGACCAGTGTGACGCTGGCGTTGCCGGTCCCCACCAGGGCGACTCCGTTCTGCCCGGAGAACTCCACGTCCTCGTCGGTCGAGCTTCCCCCGATTCCGTCGGAGATGCTGGTCACCGAAGGAGTGAAGTCGAAGTTCCCGGAGGCTCCTCCGGCGATCTGGTAACTGGCGGTGACTGCAGTTCCGAAACTGGCGGTTCCGCCGCCGTCCTTGAATCCGATTCCGTCGTTGTAGCCGTCGCTGATCCGATCGAAGGCTCCAAGGATCGAGTGGTCGATCTGGATCGTCCACTGCTCGCCCGCCACCGAGTCCACGTCGAAGTCCACCTGGTAGGAGGCGGTGGCGCTCGATGAGGCGTCGTTTGTGGTGCAGCCGGCGTCTGCGCCCAGCATCCCTCGCTGGTTCGCCGAGATGGTATTCCCCATCGCCAACCCGGAGAGGCGATGTCGCCACTCTCTCAACCAGCAGCCGCCCTGCTGCCGGAAGCCGCCGCTGCTGGTGTCCGTGAAGGACACATTCTGGAGGGTGGTGGTCGGAGTCTGGACCAGATTGGCGAATAGTCCGATGAATCCTCCCGAGAGGCGGGCGAGTTCTACCGGCTCGAGGTCGAGACCGAGCAGCGACGGGATCGGGAACGCATCGATCGCGCTCTCCAACTCCGGAGCGAAGTACGGGAAGAACAGCTGGAAGAGCGCGATGACCGCGGTCTCGTTGGCGCCGAGCGGGTTCTCGACCAGCAGGATCTCGATGTCCTGGGAAGCCGGGGTCGCGAGGGAGAACTCAAGACCCTCAGACGTGAAGGCCAGGTCGAGCCCGGCGTCGAGGGAGACCTGCACCGAGAGCAGGAGCGTCTGATCGGCCACCTTCTCGATATCGATCGCCAGCCCCGCGATCTTCATCTCCGCGAACTCACCGGCCGGACCCGCGGCACCCGTGAAGACGGGTGCCAGCGTGGGGCGGATGTGCATCGCGATCGGGGTCTCGGGCGGGAAGATTCCGAACTCCGGGATGAAGTAGAAGAACCCGGTGGTGAGCGGAATCGGTCCGGCGCCGAGATCGAACTCTGTGAGCGTCGAAGCCAGCAACCCACCTTCGACCTGGGTCTTGAGCAACTGGTTCATCGCGGAAGTCGAGATTCCGAATGCCATTCCGTACGGAAGCCCTCCGACCGGGGTGGTGGTACCAAAGGTCGGGAGGCTCTCCTGCACGGTATACGAGGCGGCGAATTCCGGTGCGTCGGGTGCGGGGGCGCTGGAGTAGATGGCAGCATCAGCGGTCAGAGTAAGCCCGCTCGCTTCTTCGGTGATGGCCGTGATGGGCGCATCCATCACGCCGCCGAGCGCGTCGCCGATCGGCCCTGCGATCGAGATACCGGCCAACGCGGTCTCGATCGCGGCTGCCAGCGGAGAGTCCAATGGACCGGTTCCATCCGGGTCGGCCAGGTTGCCCTGGAAACCATCTTCCATCAGCTGTTGGATGTCGCCCTGGCCCATGATGAGGTTCACGATGTCCCCGATCAACGGGTCATCGCAGATCCCCGAAACGAACTGGGACGAGAAGCCGCCGAGCGTCACTGAGATTGCGGACACCAGGTTCACGTCGACGAAGGAAGGGTCGGAGGCCAACGGACTCAGGTCGTAAGAGCCCTGGATGTCGGCGTTCGTCGTCTCGATCTCGAGCGTGCACGACCCGAGCCAGCCGAGGTCGAGGTCGATCTCGACGAAGAAGTCCGAAATGGCGATGGTGGTATCGATCCCCGACGGGGTCGTGTCGGTAGCGAGCCCGAAACCGCCGAACGCCACCTCCACCACATTGGCGGTGTAGTTGATCCCGCTCATGCTTCCGGAGGCGATCGGATTCTGGTCCGTGATCATGTCGCTGATGTCGAGTGAATCCCCGGAGAGGCTCTCGACGATCGGTGCGATCTGATCGAGACCCGTGTCCCCGATGCGCAGAACCGCGGCGTCGGGGGAGAGTTCACCATCGAGCACGAAGCCCGTGGTGACGCCATCACCGACCACCACGGTGGCGTGCTGGTGGAGCGCATGCCCACCCGCCAGCACCAACTCGACGTGGATCTGATTGAAGACCTCGGAAGGGTCGAGCGGGATATCGACGCTGAAATCGTTTCCGGAGAGGGGACCCGCCGGGATGCCATTCACCGTGAGACTCTCGTAGGCGCCGGCGTTGATGGCGCGCCCCACGACCGTCACGGTGGTTCCGTTCAGGAATTCGGAGTGGGTGGGGGAGTCGAGCAACAGCCTGGGACTCTTGCTCTGGCAATTGGCACCGAGTGTCACTGCTATCAGCAGGCACAAGAACAGCAGCCGGGTTCGCAGCATCGTGAGCGACATGATTTCCGTCTCCTCTTCGACTGCGGATCCGGTTCTAGCCCGGTCCGCATCCCCAGAACGACTTCAGAGCGACAATCGAGCGACAATACGAGTCTGTGTGTATCGTAACTGACTCGTCAGTTAGTGCCCTCCGGCTGATCTTGCCTGATCGCGGAGGTCGAGATCAAGGGTTTTATCTACCCCATCTTGCCCTTCAGCCCCCCCGGGGGTGTCGTGACCCCGGTTACACCGAGCCTGGAATTCCCTGACGAAGAGAGGCCTCCCAGACGGGGAGAATTGCTTCGGCCGCAGAAGGTCACGGCACGCCCGGAGGTCTTGATGCTCGATCGCTGTGAAGGTCCCCGCCTCGAGGCGCAGAACCGCTTCACCCCGAGGGTTGCGTCGGTTTCGACGCTCCTTCTGCTCCTCACCATGGCTTCCTTTCTGGCGGCCTGCTCGGGAGCACAAGATGAGGAGCACGCGCTCCTGCGTTTCGGCTACGGGCCGGATGCCTATTCGCGGGAGAGAATCCGGGAGCTCGGCCCTCGACCGTATCTGGAAGAGCAGCTCTATCCGGAATCGATTCCGGATGATGACTTCGACGCGATGATGGCTGCCTACGCCTGGCGGAACATGGACTACCGCACCCTCGAGCAGACCTACTGCTGGGAAGATTGCCCTGCCGGTACTCCGTGGGATCTCCAGACGGATCTGAGAAAAGCCAAGATCCAGCGGGCCATCTACAGTCGGCGCCAGCTCGAGGCGGTGCTCACCGACTTCTGGTTCAACCACTTCAACGTCTACGCCCCATCGGGTGTTCGCTGGACGGGGATCGTTCCCTACGAGCGGGATGCGATACGTGCCCACGTATTCGGCAAGTTCGAGGACATGCTGGTCGCGGTCGCGACCTCTCCCTCGATGATGGAGTACCTGGACAACACCCTGAGCACTCAGTGGGGGATCAACGAGAACTACGGCCGCGAGCTTCTGGAACTCCACACGATGGGCGTGGATGGTGGGTACACGCAGGAAGACATCATCGAGGTGGCACGTGCGTTCACCGGTTGGCAGGTCAGCGACGAGTGGGATGAGAATGCGACCGAATCGGGTTTCTTCTTCAACGAGGAAGACCACGATCCGGGCTCCAAGTCGATCCTTGGGGGTGATCTCGTGATTCCGCCTGGAGGTGAGATGCAGGATGGCTTCGACGTACTCCACCATCTGGCCCTCCGCCCCGAGACTGCGGACTTCCTGACTCGGAAGCTCGCCGAGCGCTTCATCGGAGGCGAACCGCACGAGCTCACACTGAACTACCTCTCGAATGTCTACCTCGAGACGGGCGGAGATCTTCGAGAAGTCACACGGGCGATGTTCCAGACTGCCGAGTTCTGGTTCATGACGCATCGCCGCACCAAGGTGAAGCGCCCGCTGATGCTGGTGGCGAGTACCGCCCGAGCTCTCGGTGCGACCGGGCCGGATCTGCCCCTCACCCTCACCTGGTACTTGAATGATCTCGGCGAGGATCTCTACGCCTATCCCCTCCCGACCGGCTACCCGGATGATTCCAGCTACTGGATGAACACCGGAAACCTGCTCTCCTCCATCAACGTCGGGTACGCAAGTGTCCGCGGATGGAGTGGCTACCAATACAGCTGGGACATCGCATTCGAGGACGTCGACCAGGCTGCAGATGCGGTGATCCGACGCATGCTCCTGAACGGAGCCAGCGATCACACTCGGACCAAGCTGGTCGAGTTGGGGGAGGCCCTTCCCGCATGGACGGAGGGGGATCGGATGATCGACGAGATGGGTGCGGCGCTCGTGGCGAGCCCCGAATTCCTGATGCACTGACCTGGCAACTGACTGCTCCGGAGATGGCGACATGACGTGGACACGACGAAATTTTCTGAAGACCAGCGGACTCGGGCTCGCGACCGTGGCGCTTCCGGGCTTCTTCCCTGCACGCGTACGGGCGGCCGGAACCGACCCCGTGCTGGTGGTGGTCTTCCTGCGTGGCGGGCCCGATGGTCTCAACCTGGTGGTGCCGTTCGCCGACCCGGACTATGACCGCCTGAGGCCGTCGGTCCGTGTCGACATCTCCGCGGGCAGCGCCAATGACCTGGACGGGTTCTTCGGTCTTCATCCCTCCCTGTCCGATCTTCTCCCGATCTACCAGGCTGGGGATCTCGACTTGATCCATGCGGTGGGGCATACCGGCCTGGGCCGATCCCACTTCGATGCGGAGGATTTCGTGGAGCGGGCCGCTCCAGGCGACAGGCAGATTCGCCAGGGTTGGCTCAACCGGCTCCTGGAAGTCGCTGGGAGCGGCAGTTCGCTCCAAGGAGTCAGCTACGGCAATTCGAAGGCCGCTTCGCTGCTCGGCCCTGCGCAGAGCCTGGTGCTGTCCTCGCTAGGCGGTTTCTCGATCGAAGGGAGCTTCGCCGCGGAGCGTGGGGCGATGCTGGAGGATGTCTACGCTCGCGATCCCAGCAG
The DNA here is from genome assembly GCA_024226235.1 of bacterium. GTDB lineage: Bacteria > Myxococcota_A > UBA9160 > UBA9160 > UBA6930. The sequence continues at coordinate 22,332 of JAAELW010000061.1, read as the reverse complement.
CCTGCTCGGGGTCACCGGTGCCGCGACCTTCGAGAGCCTCGAGGTCATCGGATCGATCTCCACCGAGACCAGCGAGGTCTATCCCGATACCAGGTTCGGGGGCTCGATGCGCGAGATTGCTGCGATGATCAAGGCCGATATCGGAATTCGGGTGGTCACGGTGGATCTCGGAGGCTGGGATCACCATTCGGACGAACTCGGCCAATTCGCCAGCGGAGCGGCGGATCTCGGTGCAAGCCTGGCCGCCTTCCATCGCGACCTGGGAGCCGACGCGGGCCGCACCCTCACGCTTGCGATGGGGGAGTTCGGGCGGGTCGGTTTCGAAAACGGCAGCAACGGAACCGACCATGGAACCGGCGGAGTGGTGATGGCCCTCGGTGGCGGGGTCATCGGCGGACGGGTGCTGACCCGCGACGGTTGGCCCGGGCTTCGCGATCAGGACCTGTTCGAAGAGCGCGACCTTCAGCCGACGACCGACTTCCGCGACGTCTTTGCCGAATTGATCGAGCGCCACATGAATGCCGACCCCGGGCAGGTCATTCCCGACTTCACTCCCCAGGCCAGCCGCTACCCCGGCCTGCTCGCTTAGCTTCCCGGGAAGTCGAGTCGAAAGATCCCATCCCGTTCGAAGGGTTTTGGGCAGAGTTGCCGGTCGGAGCACTCCTGAATGGGCAGCGGCTCGGGAGGGGCAGGCGCTGAACGCGCCCCGGTTCTGATAGAGTGGCGTGCGCCCTATCGGAGGTCTCCTGCTGTGCTTTTCGATCCAGTGATTCAAGGACGACGCGCGAACCGAACCCTCGTGCTCCTTCTGTTGGTTCTCGTCGGTTTCTTCGCCACCGCCTGCCAGGACGGGTACGTCTCCCGTGCGTGGTTCCAGAATCGGCAGATCGATTTTCTCGAGTTCGCCACGGCGGCTCCCCTTCGCCCCGACAGCATCCTTCATGTGATGAACCACCTGGAGAGGGCGCGCCGTGATCCCCATTTCCAGGTTCCCGACGGGGCGGTTCCCGCAGATGCCTGGGACGCTGTATTCGACAAACTCTGGAACCTGGAGGACACCAGCGACTTCCAGCTCCTCTACCTGATCAACCTGCTCTACGCCTTTCCAGAGCGTCCCGCGGCGATTTCCGAGTCTCTCTGGGTGGAGGCCGAGCAGGCGGTGCTCGACTTCAAATACTGGTACACGGACGATACTCCGGTTCGAATTGTCGACGGTGAGCAGGTGGTCGACCAGATGTGGTACTGGAGCGAGAACCACATCCTGCTGTTTCGCGTCAACGAGTACCTTGCGGGCCAGCTCTTTCCGGATCGGACATTCACGGTCACCGGGTTGACCGGCGCACAACACCGGGCGCGAGCCGAGCAGGAGATTCTCACCTGGATCGAACATCGCGCACGTTGGGGCTTCACGGAGTGGCACTCCGATGTCTACTACCAGAAGGATCTGACACCTCTGCTCAGCCTCGCGGAGTGGTGCGGGGATGATTACATCGCCCACCGAGCAGCCATGCTTCTCGACGTGCTCTTTCTCGACGTCGCGTTGCACCTTCACAAGGGCAATTTGGGAGCGACGCATGGTCGCTCCTACGTCAAGGACAAAGCCTCCGCGACGACCCAGGACAACTACGGATCGAGCAAGCTCTTCTTCGATGACACGGCGCTTCCTTATGCGAGTACTTCGGCAGCGGATGCGACGCTGCTCTCGCGGGCCAGGAAGTACCGCCTTCCCCGCGTGCTCAGGAAGATTGCGCGCGACGATTCCCCGATGGTGGACCGGGAGCGGATGAACCTGCCGCTCGACGAGGTTCCACCCGCAGACAACAGCCAACCCCCTCCGCCCGCCCCGTATGGTCTCGACTGGGAGGACGAGGCGAACCTGCCCCTCTGGTGGTCGATGTCCGCCCAGCCGCTCTGGATGATGCTCCCGCTGACCTTCGAAGTCGCGGAGCGGGAGAACCTCTGGGACTCGCAGTTTTCGGACTACTGGAGACTGGCTGGTCCCATCTGGGTGGAAGGCGACATGGGGGAGACCGTCAGGCGCGCGCGTGCGCTTCTCCAACTCCTGTGGCCCATGGTCAACCAAGCGACTCTGTCGGAGGTCAACACCTACACCCACCGCACCGCGGACACCATGCTCTCCACCGCACAGGATTACCGGAAGGGATTGCGCGGATCACAGCACCACATCTGGCAGGCGACCCTGGGTGAACAGGCGATCGTCTTCACACAACACCCGGGGTACCTTCCGATCCCCGACGGCACCCCGGTTCCTCCGGACTGGAACTGGCAGCGGGAAGACGAGCCGGGCCCAGGCTACTGGACGGGTGAGGCTTCGCTGCCGCGCTCCGCACAGCACGAGAACGTCGGGATCCACATCTACGCACCGCAGTATGGCCCGATTCCCTATTACGGGTTCGAATACCGTTCCGAGACCCATGCCTACTTCCCGTGGGCGCACTTCGACGAGGACCCGGTTCAGGGGGGCCACTGGACCTTCGGGCGCAAGGGGGAAGGGTTCGTCGCTCTCTACTCACTGCTGCCGACCGAGTGGCGAACGGGGCAACCCGAGGTCTTCGAGAATGGCGGTCTCCCATTCGACCTGGTCGCACCGGGGAGTCCGAAGAACGTCTGGATCGTCGAGGTCGGAAGTGCCGCGGAATGGGGATCCTTCGAGGCTTTCCGCACCGCGATCGAGTCGGCACCTGTCATGACGACGCCTCTTGGAGACGAGGATGGCAATGGCTTCCCCGATGGCTTCGACGTGGAGTACGTCTCCCCGAGCCAGGGAGAGATGACCTTCGGCTGGCACGAGCCCCTCACGGTAGCCGGCCTGGAAGTGCCCATCTCCGATTACCCGCGCTTCGCGAATCCCTATGTCGAGGTCGGATTCGACGAACGCCGCTACGAGATTTCGGCCGGGGGCTACGGCCTGACTCTCGACTTCGTCACGGGAGATCGCGTTGCCGAGGGACCCCGGAGAAAACCGACCGGCTTCCTGCGTTGGCTAGCGCTTCTGTTCGGATTCCCGCACTAGACCCGAGGGTTGTGCCCGCGAAATTCCTGCTGAACCTCAGCTCTCCCCGGTGAAGCCGAGTCCATGCGGTCACGGAAGTGCCGTCAGTCGTGCCCTGGATCCTTGCCGAGAACAAAGCGGGCCAACTTGCGGAGCTTCTTGGTAGGGTGCTCCGACGCGATCCTGTGCAATTCGGCGACGCCCTCCGGGCCGGTGAGTGCCAGGGTCATCAACGGGGTCGTCAGGGACGCTGGGTCTGCGTCCGGATTCCAGACCAGCTCGCGGAGTATCGGAACAACCGGATCGCCCAGCTTTGCAACGCCCTCTATCGCGGCTCCCCGCACCCGTGCATCGGTGTCGGCGAACGCCGGGAGGGCGAGCTCGAGAGCCGCCATGCCGTTTCGTTCGAACAGCACGACCAACGCGGCGGCACGGACTTCCCCGGCGGGATCTTTCGCCACCAACTGCTTCAGCCTCGTTTCCGCGATCCCCGCTCCTCCCCATCGTGCTGCTGCGGCGCGTACCAGCGAATCGTCGCTGCCGAGCAGTACTGCCGTCTGCTCTACCGAGAGGCCCTCGCGAAGCCGTGCGAGCGATGCGACTGCCGGACCCTGCACCGGGGAAGGGGAGGTGGCCAGCGAGGAGAGAGCGGATTCCAAGGAGGGGAGGGGTCGCTCCCCCGCCAGCGTGATGAGTCGGCCGCGGAGATCGACGGGCCGCGAGGTGTCCTGGAGCAGTGCTTCGAGGTGGGAAGTCGATTCCTCGTCGAGCCGGGTCTCGAGGCCTGGAATGTGCTCCAGTGCATCGATGGCCGCCGCCGCCACCCGCGGCTCAGCGAGCGCCGCCAGTGCTGATAGCGCGGCGATGCCGGACCGCGCCCTGCGATCTTCGGACGCTAGGCGGAGATACTGCTCCAGCGCGTCCAGGGTGGCGGTGCCGGGGTTGCTCAGATAGGCCTCTCCCCGCACCGCCACGGCCAGGGCCTTGCGCGCGGGGAACCGCTGCCTCCAGAGGGATCCGGAAGGGAGCGGTTCGAGTGCCAGTACGCTTCGTTTGCCCGCAGGGAACCGCGGGGGGCGCTTCGGGATGAACTCCTCCCAGGCGATCACCAGCAGATCACCCGGGTTGGCCTCTCCATCCAGAACGCGCTCGACCCGAAGCCGGGCACGCCAGCCGTAGGTGTCGATCTGGCTCGGATCCTCGATCAGCCCCACCACCGTAAGCGGAGCGGCTGCGGCACCCTCCAGCAGCCTGTGGCCCCCCGCAGCGGGTGCTGTCTCCCCGCTTCCAGCGGCGGGGAGGGTCAGCAACAGCAGCAGGGTGAGCCCTGCGAGTCGTTTCGAAGCGCGGGTCAAGTCGACCTAGGGACCTGCCAGCTGCACGCCCGGTTCGTCGAAGCTGCCGTTTCCGTCCACATCGACGAACAGGGCATTCGTGTAGCAGAGCGCTCGCACGCCCCCCTCACTTGCATCGAGAGTCTTCAGCTGCGCCAGCGTCTGGCCGCTGTCGGCGTTGTACGGGTAGACGGGGAAGGCAGGGGTCGAGTTGCCGACGGTTCCCCTGGCCACGACCACCACCCACTCGTCAACGGTGAGGCCCGTGAGCGGAACCGTGAGCGCAGTGTCGAAGCGGTCCGCACCCGAGACTCCGGCGTGGATGTTCAGGGTGTTGCGCACGAAGTCTCCACCGCCAAGCGTCAGCGTGCTGGTCGGGTTGGCGGAGTAGGCGACCGGCGTCCCTCCCGAGGTTCCAGCCACCACCGTCTCGGCATTCCGGTAGATCTCGATGGTGTCGTACTCCGCCCAGACCGGAGCCTGCAGGTGGATCTCGAGATCGACCGAGCCGTCGGTGGCGGTGACCAGCGTGTCCCCGCCGAGGCTGAAGTCGGCCACCGCGGCCCCCTCGACCAGTTGGGTCTGCAGGTAGCAGCCCTGACCGCCCACGGCCCTCTGGCTCTGCACGGCCAGCCCGATCTCGCTGTCGCTGATTCCTGCCGGTGAGTCGGTCGAGGAGGGGGTCCAGGTTCGGCCTCCCGCACTCTCCAGATCCTTCACGGTATGGGTGTCGCTATCGGCGATGGCGGTCGAGGGGATCCCCTGGTTGAGCAGGTTCATCCAGACTCCGATCCGTTTGTCGAGGAACGAGTTCTGGGCGCCGACCGATGCCCCGTTCCAGAGCTCCAGAGCCAGGAAGTCGTGAAAGAAGTTCGTGACGGTCGGATCGAGTCGGAAAATGCTCGGATCGGGAAGCAACGATTGCGGGGGTTCCAGTGCCGTGTCGATTTGCAGAGGCCCGAAGTGGCTGTCGATGTGGTTGATGTGCACCACCGTGTCGAGCCCCGCGTTGCTCGGGTCGGACAGTACCTCCGCCTCGATCTCGGCCGGCGAAAGCCCGTAGTGGCCCAGGGAGGGGAAGTCTTCACCGGGAGGTGCCGCCCCACCCCAGTCGGTTGAGCCATTGCTCGGCAGGGAGGTGTCCTGCCCCTGCGGGTAGGCGTTGTAGTGGCCGTAATCGAAGGTCGTGATCTCCTCGCCGATGGTTGCGTGCACGAACGGAGTGAGGCCAAGCGACGCGATGGTCGGGGTGAGGTCGGTGACCGCGTCGTGGTCGGTGACGATGATGTTGTCGACTCCCTCACCCGAGTAGGAGAGCGCCCGGTCGACCAGGCCGATCCGGGAGTCCGGGCTGTACAGCATGTGGACGTGGTAGTCCGACGAGACGAAGCCGGTGGTGTCGAGCACTGGGGCGATCTGGGCGTTCACGGTGACGGTCGAGCCCGCGACTGCGGTGACGTCCTGCTGATGGATGGACCACTCGGTGCCGCGCGAGACGGTGATCTGATAGTCGCCTGGCTCCAGGTCGAATTCGACGATCCCGCTTGCTCCTGCGAAGTTCACCGAGGTGAGTCCTCTCTCGGGGGATTCCTTCAGGTCGTTGAAGGTCCCGGAGTTCACGGTGGCGATGCCGGTCAGGATATAGGTGAGTGTCGGCTCGGGACTCGGGTCGATGCCAACTGAGACGATCCGCGCCGGGACCGGGGAACTCGTCTCGTCCACCGCCTCGATTCGGATCCGTCCGGTGGCGGGCAAGTCGATGGTCGGCGCGATGACGGCGCCTGCGGCCGGCACCGTGACCGAGTGGACGATCGGTGTGCTGCCAGCACCCTCGAAGAGATGCCCTTCTTTGGAAGCTGCGACACCATACGTCCCGCTCGGGAGGTCGGCCTGATAGCAGCCGCTGGCATCCGTGACGAAGTGGGCGTCGACCCGTGAAATTGCACCGGACACGATTGGTCCGGCGGCCACACGTGCGGACGGAGCCGGGGAGCCGTCGGCTGTCACGCAGCCGCTCAGGGTTCCCGCGCTGAGGCCCTTGACCTCGGCCTCGACCGCGGCGCTGTTGGCCAGGCTGCCGTCGCCGACCGAGAAGTAGCTGAGGAAGGAGTGGCTTCCTCCACCCGGAACGTTGAAGAATGGGTCCCAGTCGATGCCGAGCACCGTGAGCAGCGAGTGGCTGTGGAGCAGGAAGCTGACACCCGAAGTGGTGAAGGAACTCGAGGAAGGCAAGCCGCCCGCGAAACCGATCGGGACCAGGCCGTAGTCGACTCCTTCTGCATCGCCGAATCCCATGAAGCCCAGAATTTCGGTGGCCGAGGTTACCAGCGGTTCACCGAGGCCGAGTGGGTTGCTCCCCGATCGGATCCATTGCTCGAGCGAGCCCATTCCGTTGACGTAGTAACCTGCGTAGAACTTCACGTCGCTGGCATCGTTGTTGTAGACGGTGGTCTCCATCGCCACGTACTTCTTGCCCGGCTCGAGGCGGTATTCCGTGCAGCCGGTTACGTCGTAGTCGCGATCGTCGACGATGCTCATCACGTTCGGGAGGGAGAGCCCCAGCTCGACTTCGACCTGGGACGAGGCGTTGATGTAGTCGGCCAGGTCGTCCGGACCGCAGGTCCGCAGGATGGCTGTCTCGCCGTTCTGTCCGTCGTTGACCACCTCGATCGTCTGCGCGTTGATCACCGTCTCGAGGTTGATGGAAGGCTGGATCTCGAAGAACTGATCCAGCCCCGGCTTGCTCACGAGTTCGGCGTCGATCAGGTTCCCGCCGAACTGTCCGACACTGTGCAGGTCGCGCTGTCCGGGAGCCTGGATCACGAAGCGGGCCACGTCGTTCTCGATCAGGTAGTCGCCGAGCTGGTTGTGGGCCATCGGTCCGGTGAGCAGGTCTCCCGAGTCGGTGATCTCGAAGGCCCGTGCCTTGGGGGGCAGGTAGTCGAACTGGGAGATTGCCATCCGGGCGCCCCCGCCGAGCAACGGGGTCGTGACCGCCAGCTCGTTGCTGTCGAGCAGCGGGTCGCCCGGATCGACGGTCGCGGTGAAGGTGCCCGCCGGCCCTTCGGTGAGCGGCAGTGCCACCCCGTTCAGCGTCGCGGTGGTCGCGGAGACGTCGAGGTTTGCACCGGTGACGTGGACCTCCACCGGGAAGCTGGAGGTGCCGACGACCGAACTGTGCGCCGGGGTGATGATCTGTTGCGGCTGGGGGGGGCAGGCCAGGCCGAGGCAGGCGACAGCGGCCAACGCAATCAGGGCGAAAGGGTGACGAAGCGGCATGGGGGCTCCTCGGCGACGGGCAGGGTGCACAATAGGGTGGTGGACCGGCGGCTCACGGGCCGGAACCGGAGCATTATAGGGGGAAGTTCCCACGAAATTCGAGAAAAGCGCCCTGACCCGCCCTTTTCCCCAGGGGGGGGCGATGTAGTTGAGGCGGCGCGCTTCTTTACCCAGGCGTCCACTACAAGGCAGCGAGCCTCGGCAAACCCGAGGCGGTTCATCCGGCTTGACATGGAGGAGGCGCCGATGGGAAAAGGAACTCGACAACCTCCAGCTGATCCATCCATATTTTCCAATGATTCGACCGCTTCTTCTCTTCTGTCCCCGCTCCATCGCAGCTGCTCTCGTCGGCACCTTCCTGATCTGGATTGCCGGATCCGTTGCGTCGACGGCTCAGATCGTCGTAGGCCCGTATCTGCAGGATGCCGAGCCCGTCTCGATCGTGGTGATGTGGGAGACGGCCAGCGCAGATGGGAGCCCGTATGTGGATTATGGGATCACGACGGCCTTGGGAAGCAGCGTTGCCGGGGTCTCCATCCCCGGCGGGGCGGCTTCGAAGATTCACCGGGTTTCGATCGCGGACCTCGTCCCTGACACCTCCTACCACTACCAGGTGCGCACGGATACCTGGGCCGGTCCTCTCCTGCATTTCCGCACACCCCCCGATCCGATCCATGAGGCGTCGTTTCGCTTCGTGGCCTACTCCGATACGCAGGGTGGTACGGTTTCTACGAAACACGGGGAAGTCGTCAACGACGGAATCATCGGGTTCGTATCGGAGAACTTCGGCGCTGATATGTCGGACGAGTTGGCATTCGTCCTTGTGCCGGGAGACCTGGTCGAGAACGGAACGGTCCAAGCTCAGTGGAAAGCCCAGTTCTTCGACGAGAGCCAGAACCTGTCCCAGTTCACTCCCTACTATCCGGTCTCAGGCAACCACGAGCGGAACAGCCCGCATTACTTCGACTACTTCCATCTTCCGATCAACGGAACCCCTGGCTACGAAGAGCATTGGTACTACAAGGACTACTCCAACTCCCGCATCATCGGCCTGGATTCCAACTCCGCCTATCGTCTCCAGGTACAGCTCGATTGGCTGGATGGAGTACTTTCGGATGCCTGCGCGAACGCGCAGATCGATTTCGTCTTCGCCCAGCTGCACCACCCCTTCAAGTCCGAGATGTGGACTCCGGGTGAGACTGATTACACAGGGCAGGTGGTCTCGCGGCTCGAGCAGTTCTCCACGCAGTGCGGCAAGCCCTCGGTCCATTTCTTCGGGCACACCCACGGATACTCCCGAGGCCAGTCGCGTGACCATCGGCACCTCTGGATCAACGTTGCCAGCGGCGAGGGAAACCTCGACCTCTGGGGCGTGTATCCAAACGCGGAGTACCCTGAGTTCCAGCGCTCGTTTCCGGAATGGGGATTCTCTCTGGTGGAAGTCGAGGCTGGAGAGTCTCCCTCGCTGCGTGTTCGAAGAATCAGCCGCGGAAACGTAATCATCCCGAGGGACAACGAGGTCATCGATGACCTCACGCTCCGGGTCAACAACACGCCACCGGAACAGCCCCTGGCCTCGTACCCCAACACGAATGCGGGCCCGGTGGATCCGAATCGCGCCGTCCTGATCGGATCGAATTATTCAGACCTCGATGGAGACGAGCATCTGGAGACCCAGTTCCAGGTCACCGGGACAGCCGGGGACTACTCCGATCCGGTCGTCGACCACTGGAACCGTTTCGAGAACTGGTATGCACCGCCGGGATTCAACAGCTGGGAGTCCGTTGAGACGGTCGGCGGGAGGAGCATCACTTGGGCCGACATCGGTGGCCTGCTAGCGGCCAACACCACCTATCACTGGCGCCTCCGGCACCGCGACAAGAGCTTTGGATGGAGCACGTGGTCCGCTGAGCAGATTTTTGCCACCGGAGCGGCCACAGAGGATCGCGCTCTCTACGTCAGGATGGAAGGAGTGGGAAGCGGTCAGGGGTATACGCATCCCACACTGGCCGACCTGGCCGGACACACGAACTCCACGCCCATCGGAACGAGAGCCGATTCGGTAGCGAGCATCTCGTGGGATCCCCAGGGCCAGCAGTGGGTCTACTACGAGGGGGGCGGATCGGGTGCCGTCTCGACCTACCCCCTGCTCAGGGATCTGGCGAATGATACGAACTCCACGCAGATCGGGTCGGGCAGCGCGACGGGGCACGCGGTGTCGTCGGGTCCTGGGGGCTGGTATCTGGTCGAAGGCACCAACGTAAGGCATTACCTGTCTTTGGCAGATATTGCGACGAACGCCGGCTTCTCGCTGGTTGGAAGCAGTGCGAATCCCAGCCTGATGGATCTCACCTGGAACGGCAGCGATTGGATCGTGAATCTGTCGGATGGGCGCTACTTTGCATACCCGTCGATCTCGGATGTTGCGAACGATCTGAACTCCACCTATCTGGGAGCTGGAGTTCCGAGCCCGGCAGCGATCGCGTTCTTTCCGTCGGCCGCGGAATGCAATGATGGCGCGGACAACGACGCCGACGGAAGCATTGACTTCGGCGACGATCTCTCCTGCAAGGACTCCGCTGGGTCGACCGAGTCGTCCGCCTGCAGCGATGGGGTCGACAACGACGGCGACGGCAAAATTGATTGGGACGGTGGAGGCGTTGGCGCCCCCGACCCCCAATGCCATTCAGCATGGGGACAGACGGAGAGCCCCGGGTGTGGGCTTGGCGCGGAGCTGGCACCGCTGCTCGTAGCGCTCTTCTGGATTCGGCGAAGCCTCTTCCGAATCCGCTGAGTGATTCTGGAGCTTCCGACGTCGCGTCCGAGCGCGATCGCGCGTCACGGCCTCCCATGCAGGTGTTTCGCGATCGCTTCGTTGACCGGTTCGGGCGCTTCGAGCGCCACGGCATGTCCCGCTCCCTCGACCACGAGGATCTCCGCATTCGGAATCGATGAGGCGACCCTTTTTCCGTCGGGCGCCAACAGGTCTTCTCCTGCGAGGATTACGAGTGTCGGAATGGAGATTCCACTGAGATCGCCCACGCGAGTTCCCGACCATGCGGACATGCCTGCGATCATTCGGTCGAGTGTCTTGGCCGGTACGCGAGCCACGGTCTGTGCGAGTCCTCGAAGGATGCGGTCGCGTCTGCCTTCGTCGGCCAGGAATCCACTCGAGAAGAACCAGGGAAGCAGCGCGCTCGCCAGCGCCTCTGGCGTCGCCTCTGTAGCCACTCTTCGCCAGCCTTCGCCGACCGCGAGAAGCCTCGGCGTTGCCTGCACGAACGGCGTGATCAGCGTCAATGAGCGGACTCGTTCGGGTTGCGTGAGCGCCAGTTCGAGAGCAATGGCCGCGCCGAGGCTCGCGCCGACCAGATCCGCTGCTCCTTGATAGGTGGCTGCGATATCGGCCGCCAGCTCCGGTATTGCATAGGATTCCATTTCCGGAGCATCGGAGAGGCCGACACCACGAGGGTTCACTCCGACTACCCGGAAGTGCTCGGCAAGCGCGGGAATCTGGCGGGTGAACGCGGAGACATCGGTGCCCAGCCCCGGAAGCAATACGACCGGATCGCCCGCTCCCGTCGTCGGCACTTCGAGGTGAACCCCCTCCGCCACCCGGATGAGCGCTTCGCGTTCCGCAGCATAGGTCTCGACATCCCGTCTCGTGACCCGTCCGTTCGGGCCCGTGCCTGGGGCTTTGGATGGATCGATCCCGAGCTTCTTCGCGGCGGCTCGCGCTGCGGGTGCGATGCGCTTCTCGATTCGCGCCAGCTGGGGATTCGGCCGCGTCGCCGTGCCCTTCGGGGTCTTCACTTCGAGAACCCCGCTCCCCTTCGTTTCGGGGCGGTCCTCCGCCAGGTGGAACGCGTCCACATCGAAGGGCTCGTCAGCCGTCCTGGTGATGGCTCCCAGCAGAGTGCCACACGGAACCGTGTCGCCTTCTTCCACGTAGAGGTGGCGCAGGAAGCCATTCACGGGAGCTTCGATTTCGCTCTCGTTCTTCTCGGACTCGATCACGAGAACGAGAGCACCCTTCTCGATCCAGCAGTCGACCGGATGCGGCCAGGAGCAGATCGTCCCTTCCTCCATGGTCAACCCGAGCTTGGGCATCGTGATCGCGGTCGCCACCGGTCTTCAGCCCATCTCGCCGACGGCGTCGAGTATGTCCTGGGCGGAGGGCATGAACGCCTTCTCCAGCACGGCACTGAACGGAACCGGGGCATGCGGAGCCGTGACACACTTGACGGGCGCATCCAGGAAGTCGAAGCCCTTGTCCACACACAGGGCCGCCACGTCTCGCGCAATGGAGCAGCGCGGAGTGGATTCGTCGACCACCACCATGCGCCCGGTTTTCTCGAGCGACGCGAGGATCGTCGTTTCGTCGAGCGGTGACAGTGAGCGGAGGTCGACGACCTCCGCACTCGTCCCTGCTGCTTCCAGAGCCGTCGCCGCCTGGAGGGCGAGTGCCACGGTCGCACCGAAGGACACGATTGAAACGTCGCCACCTTCACGGACCACGTGAGCCTGACCGAGGGGGATCTCGTAGTCGCCCTCGGGCACCTCGCCCACCTGGTTCAGGATCCCTTTGGGCTCACAGAAGATCACCGGATCGTCGTCACGGATCGAGGCGAGCAGAAGCCCCTTGGCCTCGGCCGGCGAAGATGGGACGACCGTCTTGAGCCCGGGGATCCCCGTCGTCATCCAGTACAGGGATTGCGAGTGCTGGGCTGCGGCCTGCATCCCCGCACCCGTGACCGTGCGAACCGTCAGCGGGACCTTCACCTTGCCTCCGAACATGTAGCGGAGCTTCGAAGCCTGATTGAGAAGCGGGTCGAGACAAGTGCCGATGAAGTCGATGAACATCAGCTCTGCGAGCGGCCGCAAGCCTGTCGCCGCGGCCCCGACGGCCGTTCCGAGAAGTCCCATCTCGGCGATCGGCGTGTCCCGGACCCGATTCATGCCGAACTCGCCAACCAGGCCGCGCGTGGTTCCGAGGACCCCTCCCATCTCCTCGGTGCCTTCTTTCGATCGATCTCCACCCCCTGCTACATCCTCGCCCATCAGGATCACCGTCGGATCGCTGCGCATCGCGATCACGATCGCCTCGTTGATCGCAGCGCCCGTGCTCAGCTCGCGTGCCATCAGGAATACCTCACGTAGACGTCCGTCAGGACGTCTTCGGGTGCGGGATGCGGAGCCTTTTCCGCTTCGTCCACGGCCTCGTTCAGCAGTTCGTCGACTTCGAGATCGATGGTCCGGAAGTCATCGCCCAGGAGCAGGCCCGATTCCGCCGCCTTGCGTTCGAAGATGTCGAGTGGATCCCTGTTCTGGATCCAATCTTCGGCCTCCTGCTTGTTCCGGTACGGGGTGGGATCACCGACGAAGTGGCCGCAGAAGCGATAGGTCTTGCACTCGAGGAGCGTCGGTCCCTCGCCAGCCCGTGCCGCATCGATCGCGTTTCCCGCCTTCTCGAAGACGTCGAAGAAGTCCATGCCATCGGCAATCACTGCACGCATGCCGTAGGACGCGGCGCGGTCGACGATGTCCTTTACCGGGATTGCGAACTCGGTCGGGGTGAATTCTCCGAAACCGTTGTTTTCGCAGACGTAGAGAGCCGGGAGCTTCCAATTTGCCGCCATCGTGAGTGACTCGTGGAATTGACCCTGGTTCGTCGCGCCGTCACCGAAGAAGGCGACTGCGACGTTCTTCGTTCCGCGCACCTGAGCGCTGAGCGCAGCGCCTGTCACGAGAGGGATGCCGCCGCCCACGATCCCATTGGCGCCTAGCATTCCTTTCTCTACATCGGCAATGTGCATCGAGCCGCCCTTGCCCTTGTTGGTGCCGGTCGAACGTCCGAACAATTCGGCCATCATCGCCCTCGGGTCCACGCCCTTCGCGATGCAATGGCCGTGGCCGCGGTGAGTCGAGCCGACGTGGTCGCCGTCCGAGAGGTGCGCACAGACGGCGGTTGCGATTGCTTCCTCACCCGCATAGAGATGCAAGAAGCCTCCGAGCTTGCCCGCGGCGACCAGCTCCTGGAGCTTCTCCTCGAAGCGCCTGATCGTTCGCATCTGACGGTAGGTCCGAATCAGGGCATCGCGTGAAAAGTCCATTCGGGAACTCCTCGGTGGGGGCGGACAGAGAACCTGCGACTACCGCGGGTCCGGGGATCGATCTCGGATGAGATCAGATTGATCCCATGCGTCAAGGCGGTGCACGCGGGCCCTTGAGGGAGCCGCGGAGACCACGCAGATGACCTGACGCCCCCCGGGGAATGGTCTGGGGACGGTAGCGCCGATGGACCCGGCTCGGAGGGCCTCTTCATCGTGCGCATTCTCGATCTCGCTTCCGTCGATCCTGCCAAAGAGATCGGCTTCGGGGGCAAAGCCGCCGGGCTGGCGCGCCTGATTGCCGCCGGCGCGCGGGTGCCGGCAGGTTTCGCCATCGAGGCGACCGTCGCCAATCCGGACGAATGGAACGACGACGAGCGGCAGAACCTGCTCTCGAAATCGCGTCGGCTGCTGCCGGATCTCCTCGCGGTGCGATCTTCGGCGCTCGGGGAGGACGGGTCCGAGCAGAGCTTCGCCGGCCTGTTCGAGAGCATTCTGGAAGTAGGCGACGAGCAAGCCCTGATCTCGGCAGCTGGATGTTGCATCGCCTCGGGTGCCTCGGAGCGGGTTCGTGCCTACACGAAGAGCGAAGCGACCGTTCCCGTGGGTGTCGTCGTGCAGCGGCTCGTCCGCGCACGGGCGGCGGGTGTCGTCTTCACGCGAGATCCGGCCGGGCGTGATCGCGCAGTCGTGATCGAAGCCGTGCGTGGTCTGGGCGACAAGCTCGTTTCGGGTCACACCGAGCCGGAACGTTGGCGTGTTCATCGTTCTGGCCTGGGTGGATTCGAAGCCCATCTGGAACATCTCGGTGAGGGTGAGCCCGCCCTCGGTGAGTCCGAAGCGATCGCCATCGCAGTCGAGGCCCTTCGTCTCGAACGAGAACTCGGCCATCCTCTCGATCTCGAGTGGGCCCTCGAGGAAGACTCCGAGCCCTGGTGGTTGCAAGCCCGGCCCATCACTGCTGTGACCGAGCTCCCGCCCGAACCCCGGATCGAGCGCACCCATTCTTCCGCGGACGACGGTCCGGTTTCGGTCTGGAGCAATCTCAATATCCGCGAAACGATGCCGGACCCGCTGCCGGTCTTTTCGTGGTGCCTCTGGCGCGATCGTTTCCTGCCTGCGCTCGTGGCGCAGGGGAGTGCGCGCGCGCGGCGTAGCGGCCTGCGCGATGCCGCGAATCCGGGCGATCGCGTGCAGGGTCGCATCTACGGAAACCTGAACGCGATGTTCGCGATTCCGGTGGTCGGTCAGATCATTCCGCGCATGGCAGACGAGATCGACGCCAACGCCGGCCCGGCGATCCGCGAGCTGACGGACCGCGGTGTGCTCGTGCCCCGGCGCTTCGATCTACGCACGCGATGGCTGGTGTGGAGCGAGTCGATCTGCGCCAACCTGAAGTACTTTCCAGCGTTCGTCGGTTCCTTCCGGCCCGAAGCACGGCTGCGGCACTTCCGTCGCTTCGGCGCCCGGATGATTGCGCGGCGCGATGCACCGCTGCGCGATCGCACGATCCCGGATCTGTTGGACGAACTCGATACGATCACGGACGCCAAACTCCTCGACCCGGCACGCATGATGTGGTCGCTGCTCTTTGCTGTGGCGAGCTACGGCCTCGCCCGGCACGTCTTTCGGGACCACCCCGAAGCGCAGGGTCTGCTGGCCGTGGGAATCGCGAATAATCCCACAACGGCGATGTCGCTCGAACTCGAGACGTTGACCGAGGCCGCCATGCCCATCGCCGGGGCTTTCGGGCGCACGACCACCACTCACGCTCTATTCGAAGAGCTCGAGGAGAGTGCCGAGGGCCGTGCCTGGCTCGCAGGGTTGGCTGATTTCCTCGACTGGAACGGCCACCGCTGTCCCAAGGAGTTCGACGTCGCGACGCCACGCTGGCTGGACGATCCCGGCATGCTCCTCGACATCGTGCGGTGTGGCCTCGCCGAGCCTCCCAAGGAGGGGGTCCGGGAGCGCCTGGATCGCCTCGCAGAAGAGCGGCGCGTCGCCATCCGAGCTGCTGTTGCCAGCGCGCCGCGCTGGAAGCGGCCGCTGCTGCGTTGGACGGCGCGTCTGGCCGAACGTCATCTGCCCAACCGCGAAGCCGGCAAGCACTACCTGCTGACGGTGTTTCCCCGGATCCGCACAATCGCTCTCGAAATTGGCGCCCGCATGACCGAGCGCGGGCTGCTGGAGCAGCCGGAGGATGTCTTCCATCTCGAGGTGGCAGAGCTGACCGAGGGAGCCCTGACAGCCCAGGATGCACGGAGCCTCGTGAAGAGTCGCCGTGAGGAACTCGCAGCATTCGAGCAGAGCCCCGCGCCCGACTTCGTGCGCTCCGATGGTGTCCCCGTTCCGACCGTACAGGCTTGTCGGAGTGGTGACGGCGCGCTCACTGGGACAGGAATTTCGACCGGCCGGATCGAGGGGCGCGTGCGCGTGCTGCATGAGCCCGACCCGAATGCCTTCGAAGCGGGTGAGGTGATCGTGGTGCGCTTCGCCGATCCCGGTTGGACCCCGCTCTTCTCGCGTGCCGGCGCGATCGTGATGGAGGTCGGGGGCCTGATGTGCCATGCAGCGGTCGTGGCCCGCGAGCTCGGCATCCCCGCCGTTTTCGGCGTGCCCCACGCGACGTCGGAGCTATCCGACGGCACCATGGTCGAGGTCGATGCCGATAGCGGAATGATCACCGTGATCTGATCCGACCGGATGTTCCCCGGTTCTCGGGTCATTCCAGGTTGTAGATCCGCCGTGCGTTCTTGCCGCCGATCTTTTCGACAAGAGGATCGGGCAGCGATTCGACCATCTTCCAGGTCGTGTCGAACGAAGGTGCGAGTTCGTTTCCACCGCCCGGGCCGATGAATTCGTCTGAGCCGACGACCAGCCGGTCCTGATAGCGCTCGATGAAGTCGAGCCAGTCGGGGTTGATCCTGTGGTTCGCGTCGACGATCCGGTTGGCAGGAACGCCTTCTGGCGGAACGGGGGGGACCCGGAGTGCCAGGAAGAGATTGGCATGCTTGTCCAGCAGGCTGCCAAGCAGTGCAGGGGTCATCTGTCCGGTGTTGTCCCATCCGATGTGCTGCCAGACGATGCGTGCCCGACGGTTGTGGGCGAGCAGGGTCTCGAGCGCTGGGATCGTGGGCGCGAGCGTTTCGGGGTTTTTGGAACATCGCAGACGCAGTCCGTCCGGCATGGGTGCAGATGAGGTGACCGCCTCCATGTGAAGGTCGATCGCCGCATTGCGTTCGGCAGCTACATCGGCGAGTTCCAGGAAGAGCGGATGGTCGGCCGGGACATGCTGAAAGTTATGTCGCTCGGTCATGCAGAGGTGGTAGGAGATCATCTCGCCGAAACCGACCGCGCCAGCATCGAGGATTTCGTGAGCCCGGGCGCGGAAGGTCTTCCGGTCGGTCTCGGTGACGGAGCTCGGATCCGTGTCCGCGAGCAGGGTCTTCAGCCGGGCACCACCGGCCATGTGCCGCAGGCGCTCGGGATGGCGGCGGGTGGCGGCTTGTAGCGCAGCAAGGGTCTCCGCCTCGCCCAGGCGCTCGAAAGGCACGGTGACCACCAGTGCAGTCTCCACACCCGTCGCATCCATTTCTTCGACCAGCGCGTCGGCGGCCTCGCCCAGCTTCTGGGTGATGTCGCTGGTGGACATTCGGTTCGGGCGACCGTCACCTCGGTTTCGTCGGCTCCCCAGTTCGGTGCGTCCCGTCGCAGTGCCTGGGCGTCGTCCCATCGCGCGTGGTGTCTGGCCCCCGCTCACGCCCATCGCCTTGCCCAGATCCATATGAAGCAGGTGCATGTGAACGTCTACACGGCCCGTTCCCGCATTGGCCGTGAGCGGAACGAACGCCAGAATTGCGGTGGCGATCCCGATCTGGATCCTGCCCCTCATTTCTTTCCCCCTGGTGCCATCCTCGCATCGGATCGGTCGCTTCGGGCCTGGGCTGAAGTGGACGGTGGCGTCGGATCGAGGCCCGGTGGGGCTTGAAAGGTTGGCGATCGGGACGATCCTTACGCAATGGAACGCGATCCCTACGAGATCCTGGGTGTGGAGCGGAGCGCGCCTGTCGACGAAATCAAGCAGGCGTATCGGCGGCTCGCACGGGAGACCCACCCAGATGTGAACCCGGGTGATGCAGTTGCCGAGGAGCGTTTCAAGGAGATCTCCTGGGCCAAGGAGGTGCTTCTCGACGATCAGAAGCGGAAGCGATTCGATGAGTTCGGAGCCGAGGGGCTGGCCGCGGGCTTCGACCCCGAGAAGGCTCGCGCCTATCAGCAATGGGCTCGCCGCGCGGGTCGTAGCCCCGGCCACGACAGCTTCGGCGGGGACATCGACATGGAGGACCTGCTTTCCCAACTCTTTCAGGCGCGAGGGGATGGTGTGCGAGGTTTCGAGGAGATGGGCGGTTTCGGTCGGCCTGGCCCGTTGCGTGGCGCGGATTTCGAGGCCGAGGTGGAGGTCGATTTCCTCGATGTCGTGCGGTCTACCGAGGTGGAGTTCCGGCCCGAGGGTCGCCCGGCGCTCAAGGTGAGGATCCCGCCCGGTGCGCGCGATGGGACACGCATTCGTCTTGCTGGGCAGGGTGCTTCGGCACCTGCCGGGGGGCAGCCGGGCGACCTCTTCGTGCGCCTGCGTGTTCGGTCGCATCCCTACTTCGAGCTCGAGGGTGACGACTTGCGGGTTGCGCTTCCGGTGACCGTTCCGGAGCTCGTGCTCGGGGCCGAAGTCGAGGTCCCCACGCCCGACGGCTCGGTGCGCATGACGGTGCCGCCCGGCTCCCAGCCGGGCCAAAGGCTGCGTCTTCGCGAGAAGGGCGCAATCCGGCGCGATGGCGGGCGCGGTGATCTCTACGTGCGGCTCGAGGCCGTGCTGCCCGAACACGCCGATGCTGACGAGCTCGCAGCCGCGGTGCGAGAGCTCGAAGGGCTGTATCCCGATGACGTTCGCGCTCACCTGCGGGAGGGATCCTGAGATGCCGACTTTCAGCCGCCATCAGATCGCCGAGATCCTCGAAATCGACGAGGGCTTCCTGATCCGGCTCGAAACCGAGGAAATCCTGTTCGCCGACGCGGCGAGTTCGAACGCGCCGTACACCGAACGAATGCTCGAGCGCGCTCGCGTCGCTCATAGCCTTGCGGAGGAGCTGGAGGTGAACCTTCCTGGTGTCGCAGTGATCGTGCGCTTGCGCGAAGAGCTCGGAACCAGCAGGGCCCGCATCGATGCGCTGGTTCGTGCGCTTCGCGGCCGAGGCTTCCGGCCCTGAATCTTCGGCGATCGCGCGTTCCGAGTTGCGATTCCGGCCGGCGGCACCCTATGCTAGGGCACGATGTAGAGCAGGATCGCCGACCGCGAACCATCGTTTCGGACTCTTCTCGCGACACCGTCGCGGTCTGGAGGACCTGCTCATGTCCCGCTCCCGATCTCTCTCGAACCGCGTCGTATTGCTGACGGGTGTCTCCCGTGAAATCGGAATCGGCGCCAGCCTGGCGCGCCGCCTGCTCGACGATGGGGCCTCGGTCTTTGCCACCGGCTGGGCCTCTCATGACGATGAAATGACCTGGGGTGCCGATGCCGACCGGGGAGAGGCACTCCTGGCGGAGCTCGAGCCGGGGGACGGGCGGCTCCACTACCGGGAGGCCGATCTCGAAGACCCCGAGGTTGCCGACGCGCTCGTCCGGGAAACGGTGGAGCGGTTCGGCTCCATCGACATCCTGATCGCGAACCATGCCCGTAGCTCGATTGCTTCGCTGGCGGATGTCACGGCTCTCGAGCTGGATCGGTGCTGGGCGGCCAACGGTCGGGCCTCGATCCTGCTGGCCCAGAGCTTTGCTGCACACCACGACCCTGCTCGCCCCCATGGCCGCATGTTGCTCTTCTGTAGTGGGCAGCACATCGGACCGATGTCGAACGAGATCGCGTACGCGGTCACGAAGGGTGCCATTCATCAGATGACGGCATCTCTGTCGGATGCGTTGATCGACCAGGGCATCACGGTCAACTGCATCAACCCGGGGCCCACTGATACCGGCTACGCGCCGCCGAAGATGCACCAGGCTGTGGCAGCCAAGATGCCGGCGGGTCGTTGGGGAATGCCGGAGGATGTGGCGAACCTCGTGGCCTGGTTGGTCAGCGACGAGGCCGCGTGGATTACAGGGCAGGTGATCAATAGCGAGGGTGGGTTCCGGCGCTGGAAATAGCTGTCCCGCGTCCGAAGAGCCGCTCGGCGTTTCCCCGCAGCAATGCGTCGCGCTGTTCTTGCCTTCCCTCGGTGATGATCAGGACCTTTGCCAGCGTGGCTGCCAGGTGGTAGAAGGGCCAGTCGGTTCCGAACAACATGCGCTCGCCGCCGGTCGCATCGAGCATCTCGTGCAGGGTCGTGACGCCCTGGCCATGGATTCCGAGCCAGGCGTTCTCGTAGCGAAGCGCCAGTTCGAGGGCCGAAGCCGCATCTCGGGCGCCGGCGTGTCCCAGGACGAAGTCGACGTTCGGGAAGCTCCCGAGCGCGCCCTCGAAGTGCCGTGGCATCGCGTAGCGGTGGGTGGCCTCCGGCTCGATGCCTGCACGCCCCGCGTGAAAGATCACTGCCAGCCCGAGGCGCTCGCAGGCCTGGTAGATCTCCATGACTTC
The DNA here is from genome assembly GCA_024226235.1 of bacterium. Lineage (GTDB taxonomy): Bacteria > Myxococcota_A > UBA9160 > UBA9160 > UBA6930. The sequence continues at coordinate 1,968 of JAAELW010000061.1, read as the reverse complement.
CGGGTCATCGGGATAGAACCGTTGCATCGTCGGGTGCAACTTCACCGCCCGGGCGCCGGCCGCAGCATATCGTTCCAGCTTCCCAATGCGCTCTGCGTCTCGAGGGTGTACGGAGGCCCCCTTGATGAGCCGGTCGCCCAGTTCGGTCCGATCGATGGCGTCCATCCAGCGCTCGGTGAGGTCGTCGCCAAAGGGCAATCCGAACGCGATCGGAAGGATCACGGCCTCGCCCACTCGCGTGGCATCCATCTCGCCCAGGAGATTCGGGATGGTCTGGGTCGCGGCGGCAGAGCTCCCCCAGAATGCCTGCCCGGCCGCACCCTTGCGCAGCTCCCAGAGATCGTCCTCGGTGAAATTCGCGTTGATGTAGACATCCAGGTCCAGCTCACAACCCGGCTGTTCGCGGTCGCAATCGAGCAGGTGCTGGACTCGCCCGGTCGGCGCCATCAGGTCGATCTCCGGCGCCATGAACATCGACATCCCGAGGTGGCAGTGGATGTCGATGGCGGGAGGGAAGTCGTCTGCCACGCAGCGGAGCTGCCCGTCAGAGTCGAGTTCGAACCAGGGAAGCTCGGAAAGGCCGCGATACCCTCGATATTTCTGCGGACCGAAGGGTCCCTGTCCGGAGCGCGCGCTCTCGGTTTCCCGCTGGCGGGCGAGTCTGGCGATGTCGGCTGCCGTGTAGCGGCCCGGCTCCGGATCGTCTGCGCAGGCGGCCAGGGCCAGGCTGGCGACGCCACCCGCGGTGGCGGTCAGGAATTGGCGGCGGGAGAGGATTGTGGGCTTCTGCATCGTGCAAGAATTGCATCGAGTCGTCTTCGCCGCTGCTTTTCAGCAGGCGGCGGGTTCACAGACGAAGATCGGAATGTCGCGGGTCGTTCTCTCCCGGTATTCGGCATACGGCTCATAGCAACGATCGCAGATCGGCCAGAGTGCGGGTTTCTCGTCCGCGGTGGCCAGCCGGGCCCGAAGCTGCATGTTCCGGCCGCGGTGGCTGACCTCGATATCCGGCGTCTTGACCAGGTTTCCGTACCAGACCGGATTCTTCGGGGCGCCGCCCTGGGAAGCCACGAGAAGCACGCCTGCTTCGTAAGGCACATACATCAACGGGATCGTCAGCCGGCGGCCGCTCTTCGCGCCGGTCATCGTGACGAAGCAGACGTCATCGCCGCTTAGCGTGTTGAACAGTCGTCCGCCGGAAAGCTTGTGCAAGAAGACGTGAGTGCGGGTCATGGCTTTCAGGATGAAGCGCGGCGGGAGTGATCCGGGGCCGGATCCGGAGTCGGTTTCGGTGGCCATGGCTTTCCTCCGGGAGGGTGGGCGGACATCACCCGAAGAGCCTACCCCAGCGAGGGACCGGAAAGACTCGAAGGGGCCCATCCCTACCTCGTGTGCCATGCTTGGCTCATGTCCACGGAGAACGAGCCCAGGGACGGGGCGGCCGTCCGCTTCCCGCCGCCTTTCGTGCCGCTGATCGCGTTGGTCCTCGGCGGGCTGTTCTACGGCTTGGTCTGGCCTCTGTCGCTCCCGATCGAAGGGCCGGCTCGCCTGGGGCTCGGTGGGCTGCTCTTTGCGGTGGGCCTGGGGATGATGGCGGCGGCCTTCGGTTTGTTCCGGAGTACCGGGCAGGATCCGAAACCCTGGGAGAGTACGCCGGAGATCCTGTCGACGGGGATCTACCGTGTGACCCGGAACCCGATGTACGTCAGCATGGGCCTGTTGCAGGCAGGTATCGGCATTGCGCTGTCCAACGGCTGGATCCTGCTGCTGGTTCCGGCGGTCTGGGCGGTGATCTACTGGATTGCGATCCGCCATGAGGAGGCATATCTGGAGCGGAAGTTCGGAAGTGCCTATCTGGGCTACAAGGATTCCGTTCGACGCTGGCTCTAGCCAGTTAAGATAGGGGCCAGGCACTTTTGTTAAGTTGTTGAGACAGGGGCCTGTCTCAACAACTTAACAAAAGTGCCT